>DATIGH010000154.1:0-23298 GCA_035454845.1 Nitrospira sp. | reverse complement strand
GAGCAGGGATCAGATGGTGCAGGACCCTGTGTGCCGGGTCTTCGTGCCGCGAGGTGCTGCCGTGACCGAAGTGATCGGCGGGCAAACGTATTGTTTCTGCAGCCAAGGCTGTGCCGCGACGTTCCAAAAGCAGATGACGGGGTAGCTGGGAATGCCTTGCGTTTCGCTCCTCGACTTGCCAAGGCGATCCGCGAACGTTTCGCCGGGCGGAAACCTGCGCACAGGTGTACATAATATCCCTGTATATCCCTGTGCGCCCTTCTGGAATTCCCTCAAACACGGTTGCATCAACCGTGTTTCTTCGGTCAGTTTCAGCTTTCCTTCTCGTCTCAGCGAGGCGGACGCCTCGCTTCTCCGGTCATGATCGCGAAACGCAAAGGTCATCCCTGGCGAGAAGAGACCGAGCGAGATTGCTGATCACTAATCACTGTTCACTCATCACCGAAATATGTGGAAGGAAACCAGCGAGCCCGCTGGAGGTGCTAACCCAAGAACAAACAAGAGGAGCAAAATTTGGAAGGGAGCATTATTGAAATGCGAGATGGTCAGCAGCCCGAGTAGCTATAGTCGGAAAGTTTGTCTTCTTTGTCGAACTTGAGCGTGATCTCGCATTGATTGGGTTTGAAGTTGAAGAGAGGTGGGCCGGACTCGCCGCCGGCAATCCGGTAGTACGTCCAGGTTTCGCCACCGAAAAAGCGAGGCGCCTTGCCGCTCGGTTCTCCCCAATTCTTGGCGAACCAGGCCTTGTCCTTCCCCTGCAATTCTGCCGGCTTCAATGATTGTTCGAGGTACGGATTGCCTCCGCCGCAGCCAGCGAGAAACAGGTATCCGGCCAGCATCCACACCGAGCGTCGCATCATGCCAATTTCTCCTGAGTTCGTGGGGATTATGCTTTGGGACGGCGACCGTTCGCGGGGTGAATTCTAACCTCGGGTCCTAGAGGAGTCAAACATCCGAGCGTTTGCATGATCGATCGGTTCTTTCTACAATGACGGATGAGATCTGCTGCCAGGAGTCTGAAACCATGAAAGGACACGATCATGAAATTTTATCTTGATACAGCCAGTGTGAAGGAGATTCAGGAGGCCGCGAGCCTGGGCTTGCTGGACGGCGTCACGACCAATCCATCCCTGGTTGCGAAGGAAGGAAGGGTGTTCCGGGAAGTGCTCGTCGAGATCTGCAATATCGTTGATGGGCCGATCAGTGCGGAAGTGGTCAGCATTGAGGCCGATGCGATGGTGAAAGAAGGGCGGGAGTTGGCCAAAATCCACAAGAACATCGTGGTCAAGGTGCCGTTGATCGCCGAAGGACTCAAGGCCACCAAACGCCTGTCCGCCGAAGGCATCAAGGTCAATGTCACGCTGTGCTTCTCGCCCACCCAAGCCCTGCTGGCCGCGAAAGCCGGGGCGTGGTGCGTCTCCCCGTTCATCGGACGGTTGGATGACATCAGCTCAAATGGTATGGAGCTGATCCGGCAGATTGTCACCATTTACAAAAATTACGATTTCAAGACATACGTGCTTGTGGCGAGCGTTCGACACCCGCAACATGTGGTTGAAGCCGCGCTGGCTGGCGGACACATTTGCACGATGCCCTTTGCCATCTTCCAGGCGATGGTGAAGCATCCGTTGACGGATATCGGTCTTAAAAAATTTCTCGCGGATTGGGACACGCAAAACAAGAAATAGCTCTTCGATCACGGGCGCTGGCGCGCAGGCCGAACTACGGCCTGCGGTGCCGGACTGGCTGCGGCTGAGCCCTTGCCAATCGTATTTTTGGCTCGTGCGAACACGGCATGAAACATCGCTTTCGTCAACTTGCCGGTGAATGTGTTTTGCTGGCTCGGATGATAGGAGCCGATGAGAATCACGTTCCAGGGCAGTCGGTACCATTGTCCATGACCGAAGCGTGGTAACGGTGATGGAAGCTGGCATCCTTCTTCTCGGCAGGCCTTCAGATAGTGGTCAAACGCGATCTTTCCCAAGGCTACGACAACCCGCAGATCTTTCAAGAGCCGCAATTCTTCCCTCACATAGGGACGGCACCGCTCAAACTCCTCGGGCGCCGGCTTGTTGTCCGGCGGAGCGCAGCGCACCGTCGCGCCGATGTAGCAATCCGACAGAACCAGACCATCGTCCTTATGCCGGGAGGTCGGTTGATTGGCGAACCCAAACTCGTAGAGGGCGTCATACAGCCAGTCACCGCTCCTGTCACCCGTGAAAATGCGCCCGGTTCGGTTGCCGCCATGAGCGGCGGGAGCCAAACCGAGTATATAGAGGCGTGCCGCGGGATCGCCGAAACCGGGGACCGGCCGACCCCAGTAAATCCAGTCGCGATATTGCCGCCGTTTTTCCTTGGCGACCGCCTCCCGATAGGTCACGAGGCGGGGACAGGCCGTGCACGAGGCGATGCGTTGATTGAGGACTGTGAGCGATTGCATCGCGGAGGAGTGTAACACGTTTCCGAAAGCGCGATCCTGCTTGCCGGAGTTGGTGCTTGCTGTTAGCATGACGACCGTGAGGATGGAACTCTGCGTTGAGAGGAAGGGCAGGTGTTCATGGTAACGCGGTGGCCGCGCGTGATGCTCTCGGCAGTGTTGGTCGTCATGCTCCCGGCGTTCACGAGGGCTCAACCTCAGATAGATTCGCTTTCGAAAGAAACGGCTGCCGCGGCTGTTGGCAACGGCGAGTCGGAACGCGAAACGACCCTCCCGGATTCGCTCGACAGCTCCAACGAGGAGGATCGTCTGGTTATTCTTCCCGAGATCAAGCGCGACGGTGAACGGTTCTACCTCAGTTCTTTCAAGCTCCCCGACAAGCTGACATTTGCAGGGCAGCCGGTCCCACTCGACAACTGGCAGGTCCGCGAACGGATTGAGTACGAGTTTTATCAATTCCTCGAAGATCAGGGTGAAAGTATTGTTCTGGCCAAGCGGACGGGCCGTTGTTTCCCTCCTGCGGAGCGGCAACTGGCCGAA
This sequence comes from Nitrospira sp., assembly GCA_035454845.1. GTDB lineage: Bacteria > Nitrospirota > Nitrospiria > Nitrospirales > Nitrospiraceae > Nitrospira_C. The sequence goes on along the minus strand of DATIGH010000154.1, from coordinate 20,321 downwards.
GCCGGTCTGCCCGACGACCTTAAGTACATGCTGCTGGTGGAAAGCAAATGTGTCTCCGCCGCCTATTCGAGGGCCAAGGCCTCGGGTCCGTGGCAGTTCATCCCCTCCACCGGTCGGCGATATCGACTGAAAAGCGATGCCGTGCGCGACGAGCGTCGGAATCTGGAAATGTCCACCGAAGCGGCGGTGAAGTACCTCAAGTATCTCAAGGATTTTCAGCAAAACGACTGGTTCATGGCCATGGCGTCCTACAATGCCGGCGAAGAGCGTATCCGAAAACTATTGAAGGACCAGAAGATCACTGATTATTGGAAAATGCATGGGCCACGGGAAACCATGCGGTATGTGCCGCGAATTATCGCCGCCAAAGAGATTTATTCGCAGCCGGAAAAATATCTGGGATTGAGCAAGAAAGATCTCTATCTCCCACTCGAGACGGAAACGATCACGGTCACCGTCAAGGAGCCTCAGCGCCACCTCACCTCGATCGCCGAGGAGTTCGGCACCTACTTCCTGGAACTCAAACTCTTGAACCCGGAATTCAAGAAAGATTTTTTGCCGCATGGCACCTATCACATCAAGGTGCCTCGTCAAACCTGTCCGAGCCGCTGTTTCAAGCAAGAGAAGTCTCCCTGACTGTGCACACGGCCGCGCACCCCGGCTGCATGCTTCGATTCCTCCCATGACCTCCTGCTGACCCTTCATGTTGATGAAGGTTCCTCCTTCACCCATCCGCCCACTGCTGACAAAAATGTTGAGGCAGGCGCTGGCCTCTGCCGACGCGGGTCAAGCCCTCAATCGGACGCTTCACAGGGATGGTGATGAGCTGGCGATCGGGAGTCAGCGCTACAATCTGCGCGACTACAAGCGGATCGTCGTCGTTGGAGCAGGAAAAGCGACCGCGGTGATGGCCCGTGCCATTGAACCGATCCTTGGACGCCATTTGGACGATGGGTTGGTCGTCGTCAAGTATGGCCACAGGGTGCCGACCAAACGCATCGCGGTGGCTGAGGCAGGCCATCCGCTTCCCGATCGCGCCGGCCTTGCGGCAGCCAGGCGCGTGACGGCACTCGCCGCGGGACTTACTGGCCGCGACTTGTTGTTTCTGTTGCTCTCCGGCGGGGCGTCGAGTTTGATGCCGGCCCCGGTCTCGGGCGTCACACTCAGCGACAAGCGGCGCGTGACCGACCAGTTGCTGCGGTGCGGCGCAGACATTGTCGACGTCAATTGCGTGCGCAAGCATCTGTCGACGCTCAAAGGCGGGCGGCTCGCGGCCTTAAGCCGTGCCACGGTAGTGACGCTCGTTCTGTCGGATGTGATCGGCGATGATCTCAGCGCCATCGGGTCCGGGCCAACCGCTCCCGACCCGACGACGTACCGCGACGCTGTCGCCTGCTTGCGGCGGCATCGTCTCTGGTCCTCCCTCCCCCCAGGCGTTCGCGAACATCTCAGCAGCGGAGTCAAGGGGCGCGTGGCCGACACACCCAAGCCGGGAGCCGATCTGTTTCGACGGATTCACCACGAGATTATCGGCAACAATGCCATGGCCCTCTCCGCTCTCACGGCCGCGGCGCGCTTGGCGGGATGGCGAACGCTGCTGCTGCCGCCGTTCACGAAGGATGCGCGCGAAGCCGGAGCCGAGATGGGCGCGCTGGCGCGTCGGATCCTCATGCAGCAGCGTCCCGTGGGACCCCCCTGTTGTGTGGTGGCCGGCGGAGAGACCACCGTGAGGGTGACGGGAAGCGGCAGAGGCGGACGTACCCAGGAGTTTGCGGTGGCTGCTGCTCACGCGGTGGCGGGTTTGCCTGGCATATATATCGCTGCGGTTGCCACAGACGGCAGCGATGGACCCACCGATGCCGCTGGAGCTCTCGTCAATGGTGAGACGTGGCCCCGCGCCGTCCGAATGGGAATCAATCTCGATGCGGCACTGATCCGCAATGACACCTACCGCGCGCTGAAGCGCCTGAACGGCCACATCATGACCGGCCCTACTGGGACGAATGTCAACGATCTTTACCTCCTGTTCGTCTTCTAGGTAGTATCCGGGATGGCCTATCCGTTGGTGCTCCCTCTTTTCGGCTGCAGCGATGCTTCGCTGGTCGGCGGCAAAGCCGCGGGCCTGGCGCGACTTCTGGCAGGCGGGTTTGCCGTGCCGGACGGTTGTTGCGTGACCGTCGCGGCCTACGAAGCATCGTTACAGGGCATCGGGTTTTCTGCCGGCGAGCGTTGGCGCCTTGCGCTTGCGCGAAGCGGTCAGGAGCAGAGCCGGGTGCTACAAGACTGCCGGGAGAAAATCCGGCGGTTAGAGTTGCCGGACCTTCTTGAAGCCGTGAAACAGCACTTGCCGGCCGTTGCCGAGCCAGGGGAACGGCGATGGGCCTTACGATCGTCGGCAACCAACGAAGACATGGCTGGCACAAGCGGTGCGGGCTTGTATCGAACCATCTTAGGGATCCAATGGGAAGAACTCGCACGCGGCATCACGGACATCTGGGCGTCATTGTGGGATGAGCGGGTCTTGGACTACAGCGTCAACATGGGCATGGCTGCCGCTCCGCCTGCCATGGCTGTTGTCATCCAACCGCTGCTCGACGCGAGGGTTGCGGGCGTCGCGTATTCGATTCATCCGGTCACAGGCCGGGATACTCAGGTGACGATTGACGCCATCCGTGGTTTGGGCCAGCCTCTTGTCGAGGGGAAAGTCACCCCCGATCACTATGTGCTGGAGGCGAGGGCCGGTCATCCTGCTCGGGTGATCCGTCGCATGTGCGGGAAGCAGCAGGAACGGCTTGTCGTCCGGTCCCGCGGACTCGTCGCGGAGTCGATTCCATCCGAAGAGCGAAATCGCCTGCTCCTGTCCGATCAGCAGTTATTCGAGATCGCGACGCTAGTCAAGCGAATTGAACGGGCCTTTCAGACTCCAGTGGATGTCGAATGGGTGATTGACGCGGAGCGCCTGTGGGCGTTGCAAGCCCGGCCCGTGTCGGGCATCCGACCGACCTCTGACCGGACGAACGATGACAGCGAGTGGTCGCGTGCAAATTTCAAAGAGACAATGCCGGAGCTGCCCAGTCCCATGGGGCTGTCATTTCTCGAGCATTTCATGGACGTGTACATCCTCTCCCACTATCGCCGGCTGGGCTGCCGAATCCCGCCTGGACTCACCGCGGTTCGTATCTATGCCGGCCGGCCGTATTTGAACGTGACGCTGTTTCATCTGCTCGTCGGTCAGCTGGGAGGCGATCCCACCTTGAACGTGGAGCAGTTGGGAGGCCATGCCATCCAATCGCCTCCTCCGGTACGGCCGCTCCCGTGGCCTGCCTTGTTGCGCGCCGGCTGGCTTGTGTGGGGAGAGCTGCGACGGGTCTTGCGTGACAGTTCCGCCTGTTTTGCGGAGATGAAGGACCTGGCATCCCGCTTTCGTCCTGACTTGGTGCAACAGTTGTCGCTCGCGCAAACCGGGGCGCGATTGGACGAATTAGGTCGCTGGCTCGAGACACGCGAAATGACATTTGGTATCGCCGCAGGAGCCGGACAGTGCTTGCAAGCCTTCAACCGGTTTCTGCCTCGTTGGCTCGGCACAGACTGGCGTCGGCTGCTGAATGAATCGCTGCAGGGGCAGGGCAACGTGATCAGCGCTCAGCAGATCCTACGCGTCGCCGACTTGGTAGCACTGGCTCAAGAAGACGTCGCCGTCTCGAATGCGTTTCGGCGTGGATGGGTGTCAGGCCAGTATCGCAGAAGCTTCGAAGGTACGCGCTTCCTTTCCGCGTTCGACCGTTATCTCGAAGACTACGGGCATCGCGCCGTTGCCGAGTCTGACATCATGTCCCCGCGTTTGGCTGATCAGCCCGAAGTTCTGCTTGAGGTGATCAGAAACCAACTTGATGGACCCCCGATGGCGCCCGATGAGCTCGCCCGGCGTCAGGAGGCGACCAGACATCAGGCATTAATGACAATCAGGGCGCGCTGCGGCTGGCGTCTTGATCGCTGGCTCGCCTTTCAGTGGTGGTATCGGCGCCTGTGTCGCTTCTTTGCGTTGCGTGAAGCCAATCGTCACCATCTCATGTGGTATGCGTTGGCGGTCAGAAACCTGCTGCTTCGCGTCGGTGAACTGCTGGCCGGTCAGGGCCTGTTCAGCTGCAAGGAAGATATCTTCTTCCTCACGCTGCGCGAGCGCGAAGCCTTGGACCAGGTTCCCAGGGACGCGTTTGCTGAAGTGATTAAGAATCGCCGCGATGAACGGGAGCACCGGAAGAGTCTGAGCGTTCCTGACATCATCAGAGATTGGGAAGATCCGGAAAACGCATCTCAGGAAGCTTCGGCGGCATCCGACGGATGGCTCAGGGGCATTCCCGTCAGTTCGGGCATTGTGAGCGGCCCCGTGCGATTCGTGCGCGCCACGACGGATTGGAGCCGTGTACGATGCGGCGACATCATTGTTGCGGAGGTCATCGATCCCGGTATGGCTCCGTTGTTCGGTCTCGCCGGTGGGTTGATCGCCGAGATGGGCGGCAGCCTGTCCCACGGCGCTATCATTGCGCGTGAGTATGGCTTGCCTGCGATTACCAATGTGTCGCGTGCGATGTCCCTCTTGTCCGAGAACGAGCATGTCACGCTGGATGCTGGAGAGGGCGTGGTCAGGCGCGACAAGGCCGCTGCGGCATCGTCCCAGCCGGTCGCCGCATCCGCATCATTGGGCAGCCGCGCTCGCAGTGTACCAGAGGAACCCTAAGGAAATGTCCTTTGTGGACTGTTCGGATGCAGTAGGGCCGAATGGCTCTGGTTATTTTTCCTCTCTTGACGTTTGGGTCGAGATTACGTAACCTCTCGAAACTAAACACCTAACTTGCCTGTCGAACAGCCAACACCGGTAAAATTTTTCCTGCCCTGTACGAAAGCGGAGGGGAGCTATGATTGAAAGCACTGCCTTCGTCCTGGGATTGCTGGGCGGGGTGATGCTCGGCATCATGCTGGCCGGGCTCTGGTGGTCGGCTCGTCTGCGGACGCGGTTTGAGGACCAAATCGCCAGCGCCGTCGAGCGAGCGCATCGTGCTGAAACACTCGCCGAGGAGTTGCGACGTTCCGCGGTAGCAGACCGTGCGGAGGTCGACCAGATTCGCGGTGACCTCGCCGACGCCGCGCGAGCCCGCGCCGTCGCCGAGACGCAAGCCGCAGAAACCGTCAAACGCCTGGAGGAACAGAAGCTGCTGCTCGCCCAAGCGCGTCATGAGCTGGCTGAATCATTTCAAGCCCTTTCCGGCGAAGCGCTGAAGCAAAACAACGAAGCGTTTCTCAGTCTCGCCAAGACGACGTTTCATGCCTTGCATGCGGAGGCCAAGGGGGAGCTGGCTCAACGGCAACAGGCCATCGATGACCTCGTGAAACCTCTGGCAGATTCTCTCCACCGCTATGATGAACAGCTTCGTCAGTTGGAGCAGTCACGACAGGCCGCCTATGGAGGGCTCGATCAACACCTTAAATTGCTCGTGGAGACTCAACAGCGACTGCAGCAGGAAACTGGGAACCTCGTGAACGCGCTGCGAGCGCCCGCCGTGCGAGGTCGCTGGGGCGAAATTACACTGAAGCGCGTGGCCGAATTGGCAGGCATGGTTGCCCACTGCGACTTTCGCGAGCAGGAATCCGTCATGTCAGAGGAAGGCCGTTTGCAGCCGGACATGGTCGTCCAGTTGCCGGGCGGCCGCCAGATCATTGTGGATGCCAAAACCGTCCTCTCCGGGTATCTGGACGCTCATGAGGCTTCCGATGAAGCGCGTCGACTGGATGGACTGCGACGCCATGCGACGCAAGTGAGAATCCGCATGAATGAGCTGAGTCTCAAAGCCTACTGGAACCAATTCGAGCAGGCGCCCGAATTCGTCGTGCTCTTTTTACCAGGAGAGCAGTTTCTCGGGGCGGCGTTGGAGCAGGACCCGCGCCTCATTGAAGAAGGGTTTGCTCAAGGAGTCGTTCTAGCCACGCCGACGACGCTGATGGCGCTCTTGAGGGCCGTGGCCTATGGCTGGCGACAGGAGCGATTGGCCGCGCATGCCGACGAAGCCGGGCGACTTGGGAAAGACCTCTACGAGCGCATGGCCATTCTTGCTGAGCACCTGAACGACGTGGGGCAATCGTTGGGGAAAAGCGTGCTGGCTTACAACAAGGCAGTTGGCTCGTTAGAAACCCGTATTCTGCCCGCAGCGCGGCGATTCAAAGAACTGGGGGTCTCATCGGACAAGGAGATCGCGTCACTGGAACCCATTGAAGTCGTTGCCAGAAAGGCGTTGCCCTATGATCACGAATGATCAGCCGGACAAGAATCCGCAATCCATGGTCGAGCGCTTTCATCGTCTTTTCGACATCGTCGTGCAGCAGGCGCCTGGTCTCGTCGAGGAGCAGACGCGTGTTTTACGCGAGCGTCTGATCCAGGAAGAATTCGAAGAGCTCAAAGACGCAATGGGACAAAAGGACCTGGTGGCCATTGCCAAGGAACTGGCCGATCTCTTGTACGTGGTGTACGGGACGGCGGTCTCCTATGGGATCGACATGGGGCCGGTGTTCAGCGAAGTGCATCGATCCAATATGAGCAAGGTCGGCGGATATAAACGAGACGACGGCAAGTGGGTGAAGCCGCCAACCTATTCAGCGGCGGCGATCGAGCCGATTCTCGCTGAACAGCAAACGTCCGGAAGGCGAGTGGTGGAATCCGTGAAAGCGTATGAAGAGGTCGAGCCGCTGGCATGAAGACACTTCACTGTCCCAATTGCGGTACGCCGTTCGTGCGGATAGCGCCTCAATCTGGGATGATGGAACGCCTACTGCAGCAGTTGAACGTGTTCCCGTTTCGCTGCCAGCTCTGCATGAATAAGTTCCGCGCCTTCAATCGAGATTTAGGCGCCGCCTCTCGGCCCTTCGACCGGCGTCAATACAAACGACTTCCCACCTCAATTCAAGCGCAGTTTCTGGCTGATAACCGCATGCGTTCCACGAATCGCATTACGGACATTTCGATGGACGGATGCACCTTGCAGGCCACCGACCTGCCGCGCGGAACATTTTTGGGACTTACGCTCAAGCCTGACCAGCAGGATGAGTCGATTCGTATAGAAACGGCAATGGTGTGCTCGGTCCGTCCGACATCGGTCGGACTCCGATTTCTGGAAATACCGCTTCCCGATCAGCGCCGCTTGAGCCAAGTCGTCCTGGGCTTGCTCGTCAGCCAGGCGCATCAGCCGGTCACCAACGCCTAGCAGCTTTTCAGCCTCACGAGCAGATTGTCGATCAGGCGCACAGACCCCAAGCGAATGGCTCCGAGAATGACCGCTCGCTGACGGATCCGGGTGAGCGGCTCGAGCGTGTCCGGATCACAAAGGACGAGGTAGTCGATTTGAATCGCCGGCTCACCTCCGAGGACCTTTCGCATGAGGGCATCCACCGAATCCGGATCGGTCATCCCGGCTTCGATTGCTCGCCGACCAGCGAGCAAGGCGTGGTACAACATTGGCGCGACCCGGCGCTCTTCAGGTGACAGGAAGACGTTGCGGGAACTCATGGCCAGTCCGTCTCGCTCTCTGACCGTCGGTCGAACGACCAGACGGATGTCCAAGTTCAAGTCCTTCACGAGCTGCCGTATGACCGCACACTGTTGATAATCCTTTTGACCGAAGAGGGCGAGATCCGGCCGGACGATCCCGAAGAGTTTGGTGACGACGGTGGCCACGCCGTCAAAATGATGAGGTCGCGACTCGCCTTCCCAGCGGCGGGCGAGGGACGGTACAGTCACGACCGTTTGAAACCCTTTCGGATACATTGCCATGATCGTCGGCTCGAAACAGATGTCCACACCTTCGGCACGGCATAGCGCCCGGTCTTGTGTGATGCGGCGGGGGTAGATGGCCAGATCCTCAGTGGGAGCGAACTGGGTGGGATTGACGAAGATGCTCACTACCACCACGTCGCACTGCAAGCGCGCTGCCCGGATGAGAGCCCGGTGCCCTTCGTGCAGCGCGCCCATCGTCGGGACGAGGCCGATCACACCCCCCTTGCGCCGCATGTGTTGGCTCCATGCGGTCATCGCCAAGGGAGAGCGGATCGATTTCATGAGTCCAAGCGCGGGCTGCAGGCCGGACGTGAGCCGTATTTGGTCGAAGGTTGCGGAAACAGAAGCCTCACTTCGGATGGATCCGAGGTCTCCGCGAGCATCTGGTTGACGGAACGCAGACGGGTAGGATGCACCAGGAGGGGCGCCAACTCGCTCAAGGGCATCAGCACAAAGCGGCGTTGATGCAAGCGCGGATGGGGGACCGTGAGCCCCGGTTCATCAATCACGCGATCCCCGTAAAAGAGCAGATCGAGGTCGATCGTCCTTGGGCCCGAGCGGTGATCGTCTTCACGACCGAGCGAACGCTCAATTTCTCGTAACATGCTCAGAAGGCTGTGTGGTGTGATGTCCGTCTCAAGTTGGACCACCCCGTTGAGAAACCATCCGTCACCCGGGTTGATCCTGTCCTTAACCGGCTCCGTTTCATAGAGCAACGATACGCCCGTTACCTGCGAATGCGGCAGTAGACCCAGCAGCGTTACGGCGCGATCACAAAAATCGACGCGGTTTCCGACATTCGAACCGAATCCGATGTAGACGGTCTCGCTCATATGCGTATCTCGTGAGGCGTGATTCGTCACTCGTTGTATCGGAGCAATGAAGACAATCTTGCATTGTACGATCGACGCTTCACGCTTCACGAACGACAATCTTTAAAATCCTGCCTTCTTCATCCGCTCGACTGCCTCCGCCAAGCGCTCCTTCGACGTACAGACTGTCATCCTAATATACCCTTCACCCGGTGCGCCGAATCCATTGCCCGGCGTGGTGACGATTCCCGCCTTTTCGAGGAGGTGTGCCGTGAAAGAAGCGGACGTATACCCTTTGGGCACGGTCACCCAGACGTAAAAGGCCGCTGGGGGCGTTTCGACCTCCAACCCAAGCGTTTTCAGTCCGGGAATCAGCGTGTCGCGCCGTTCTTGATAGGTCGTTCTAATGGCATCAGTGACGCTGTCATCCAGACGGAGCGCCGTGATGCCGGCGGCCTGGACCGCCTCGAAGACTCCCGAATCCAGATTGCTTTTCACTTTGCCGAGTCCAGCGAGCACCTCTCGGTTGCCGACCGCAAACCCAAGCCGCCAGCCGGTCATATTGTAGGTCTTCGATAGTGAATGAAACTCCACTCCGACCTCCTTGGCACCATCGACTTCCATGAAGCTTGCCGGCCGCTTGCCGTCGTAATAGATCTCCGAATACGCGGCATCATGACAGATGATGACATGATGCTCGCGCGCAAACTCGACGGCACGTGCGAAATATTCCTTCGTCATCACCACGGAGGTCGGATTATTGGGAGAATTCAGCCACATCAGTTTGGCTTTCCGCGCTACGTCCTTTGCAATCGCCTTGAGGTCGGGGAGAAAGCCGTTCGCCTTGCTGAGCGGCATGATGTGCGAAAGGCCACCGCTGAAACTTGTCCCGACCGGATAGACGGGATAACCAGGGCTCGGCACCAACACCACATCGCCGGGATCGACGAATGCCAGATGAATATGGCCGATGCCTTCTTTGGATCCGATAAGCGTGAGCACCTCATCGACGGGATCCAGTTTCACGCCGAAGCGCCGCTGATACCAATCGGCCACGGTCTGGCGGAACGACAGCAGGCCTTCATACGACGGGTACTGATGGTGTTTGGGGTTCTGTGCGGCCTGCGCAAGGCTCTCAATGATGGGCGCGGGGGTCGGCAGATCAGGGTCCCCGATGCCGAGGTTGATGATATCGACTCCACGCGCAAGGGCCTCCTGCTTCATCTTGTCGATGGCAGCGAACAAATAGGGCGGCAGTGTCTTGATGCGGGTCGCGACCTCGATGGGAAAACCGGCCATGATCGAGAATTCTCCTTTCTGCAACGTGCTGTGTCGAGAACCAAGCGCTCTAGGCTACTGCAGGAAGACGCCGGTAATCAACGCTTGGACAATGCCTGCGCTTGAACCGCTCGGCAGCAAACCAGATTTTCGTGGGCAGTGGTTCACTCTGGTGTTTAGATAAGCCACGAGGAAAGGAGATTGTTATGAAACGCATCATAGTAGGCGTTGTCTGGTTCGTTATCCTGTATTTCGGAATATTGGGTGCTGGCGGAGCCATCCTGGGATCTCTGGCTGGAAGCACACAGAAGAACACTCACAAGGGCTATCAGGCTGGATACACAGCAGGCGAAGAATTCGGCAAGAACTATGGAACTTACATACTCTTTGCCGCCCTGGGAGGCGCAGCACTTGGTACGATGACGGGAACGTTACCGGGAACAAAAGCCAAGAGGAAGTAGTCCTGACAATGAAGTGAGCCGCCGCATTGACAGCTGCAGCCAATCACTCTATCCTCCCCGCCACTGTGGGTTGCAGCTTGCTGTCATGGCCCCGACAATGCGCGCAGTTCAAGCCGACATCACGACACTGAACGTCGACGCCATCGTGAACGCCGCAAATGAAGCACTCCTTCCTAAAAAGATGGGGCTGACGAGGCAGTGCCGAATTATTTGGGTCTTGTGCCTTGCCGGAGCCGTCCTGGCTGGCTGCGCCACGGGGGAGAGCAAGGACGCAGCCAAGCGCGATGTCGCAGGGCCGTATCAGACCTGGGACAGCGTCATCAAGCGATGGGTCGGGGGGCAGGTCTCCGACCTGTACGTTGAGCTTGGCCCTCCCAACCTTCATCCTCATCAGATGGAAGACGGCACCATCCAGATGGTGTGGGACTTCGGAATTGATCGTATGCCCGGGCAGGCGGATGCCTATGACCTCCTTCCGCTCTACGGCGGCACCGTCAACTGCCAACTCCATTTCTTTGTCGATCAAAAGGGCACCATTTTGAGAGGTGAACGCATCGGCTGTGAGTAGAAGGACCTCTTCAAGCATCGCGGTTCTCTAGCCTCGCGAGTGATCCTGCGTTACAATTCTAACCATGAACTTCCCCATCAAGAATGTCGAGGATCTCCGGTGGCTGGTGGGCCATACGGGCGGATTTCGCGGCGGCTACGTCACCGATGTGCATGTGTCGAAGCGCCGGCTGTTCGATGAAGGTTCGGCCCGGGATGTCCTTGCCGATACGCTTGTGACGGTCGTCATCCGATACAGTGTGCGTCAAATGGAGCGAGTGGCAAAGCTCACCATGAGAGGTGTGACAGACTTCTCTGTGTTCGAGCAGGAAGGTGCCGACTGCTCCTCGCTCGGGATCATCCATGCCGAATGCACAGCGGGAAAGCTGCGATTCTGGTTTGATCCTCAAGGTGAGCTGTACGTCGTCTGTGACGAGGCTCATTTCGAGGAAGTGTCGATGCCGTCATCGGACGACGGCCTGCATGAACCGGTGGCCCGGTGGACGTTTCAAAGTCCCGCTGTTGAATGGCCGACCATCGAATGGCTGCTGGGGGAACTGGACAGCGTCGGGCTGCCTTGCACGTGGAAACAAGCAAAAGCACGGCAAGGGCGTGCATCCCTCATCCAGTGGGAAGGAACGTTACTGCCTGCGCAAGGCGCGGATGCCATTGAACGGGCTGCGGTCCAGGTCATGCTCTATGGACCGCTGGACGGACCTGGATTCGGCATCCTTCTGCACGTGGATGGCTTACACGGTGCGGCTGCAAACCGCCTGCTCTCCTGTTTGGCAGATCTCATCGTCCGACGCTTTTCAGGCCAGTGCCTCGTCGGTAATACGATCATCCCGGGTGGCGAATGGTTGAGCTGGAAGTCGCTGGAGCAGTTGCGGTGGACGAAAAACGCGAAGACGGACGAATAGCCTATCAGGCCAGGGCTTCTTCGTTCGTAGGACCAGCCGAGAGTGCGCTGGGCGTGTAGACTGTGGTGCCGGAGGCGTACGCCCCTCCCTTCTTGTGCGCCGCATGGCCGTTCTTACAATTGACGCATTCGACGAGGGCCCAGAACCGGAGGGGATTGACGTTCTGCTTGCGGGCCACGTGCAATTCCGTACCCTCCAGCACATTGTCCAATGACAAGTCAGTTCGCCAGCCCAGATGCTTCGTCAGGGGTGAAATCACTTTTTCCACTGCCGCCACCATCTTATTGTCGTTGCTGAAATGATTCAGCATGATGATGCGGCCGCCGGGACGGGAGACACGGATCATTTCACTGACCACTTTCCGGTAGTCGGGCACGGCTGTGACGACGTAGGCCGCAACGACGGTATCGAATGTGCTGTCCCCGAATTCCATTGCACCGGCATCCATGCGATGGAGGGTGACGTGGCTCATGTGATGTTCGGCGGCACGCCTTCTGGCAATCTCCAGCATCCCTTCGGAAAAATCGATCGCCACGATTTCGCAATGCCGGGGATACATGGGGAGGGCGATACCAGTGCCGACCCCGACTTCAAGGATGCGCTCGTTGGGTTGAACATTGAGGTTGCGGATGGCGGATTCACGTCCTTCATGAAACACTCTGCCGAAAATTTTGTCGTAGACACCGGCGTAGGACGTATAGACCCGCTCGACTTTGTGTAAGTCCATGTCACCTCCAACCACACATCAGACGCCTGCTGCTCAAAGCATGGAGAACTGGAGAATCATTCGATCGGGGGAATCCGTACCGGCGGAGCGCCTGAGTGGAGCGAGGGACCCGCCAACCCGAAAAACAAGCGTTACAATAACCAAGTCCAGATAATGAGTCAACAGAATTGATTTGGACCTAGGGAAATGCTAGGGGTTCGATGAACGGCGTCGGAGTATCATTGACGCGCGACTTGAACAGTACGATGCGGAAGCGACTAGGGCCATGATGCTCGCGGGACTTTTCGCCGGCACCTTATTGCTTGGATTGATCCTCGGGGACTGGTTGTACTTTGTGCGCCTGACTCCAGATGCCGGTCGTTACGGGTGCGGCATTGCACGCACCGTGGACCGCCTTTCGTTGCAGAGTCTGACCCGTCTTGAGGCCCGCATCGACGGTGATGGAGCGCTGACGCTGCCCCATGGCATCGCCCGCTACTATCCGAACCTCCGGCAAATTACACTGCGGCCCCAATACCATTTGTTCTCGATGGGATTTCGAACCGCTTGGCCGCTGAAGGCCCTCATCCATCTCGCACCAGACGAGCAGGCGGTGCATGCCGTATGTATCAAGCGAATTCCCTGGTCGTCAGCCATCATCACCCTGGTGTGGTTCCTGCTCGTGGGCATGGGCACAGCAGCTTTTATGATCATCTATGGGACGCAGGGGGGATTCGACTCCCTAAGCGGTGTCTTGATGGGCGCAGGGATTTTGGGGATCGGGCTGCTTGTGTTCGCGTTTGGGGTTGTCACGGTCATCCTTTCCTATCGCCTTGAGAACAGCCGACTCGCCCAAGTCTATGAGGAGCTGAAAGCCGCTGTCGACGAGACGCCGGTCAAAATCCCGGCGAGATCAGGAAGTGGTTGAGGTGAACAGTGTCAGGAAATGGTCATACTGCGCAGGCAGGTCAAGACGGTCTTTGTTGTGCGCCAAGCCGGCGATGATGCCGCGATGTTTCTTGGCGAGTCCCGATGTCTCGAACGCCTGCCGAAAATGGGTCCATTTCAGCTCGGGATCTTGAGCCAGACTGACCTGCTGAGCATACGACAAGCCGTGCACCGCAGTAGTCAAGGCACGGATGGCTTTCTCGACGCTTTCGTAGGGAGGCGCCAGCTTGAGGTGCGAGTAAAATGTCTCGAGATGAGACCGAAATTCTTCACGCAGCGCCTGAATGAGATCCGGTTGAGCGGTGGCGTGTCGGGTCATGGTGCGATGCATCATACGGTATGGCCGTTCGGACTGACAATGGGGGCTCACGACCGAGGAGGAATGCAATGACCAAAAGACGGTGGATGGCCTGGACGATGGCCGGCATGATGGTAGTACTCGGGGCGTGTAGCTCACCCCATCATCATCGAATGAAAGGGGTCGGCAGCGAGGCCTATTGGCAAAAGGGCCAGCACGAGATGGCAGAGCTGGTCGATACGACCGTCAAAGATCAGGACAGAGCTCAACGGGTGAAAGCCATCGTGAACGACATCGTGGCGGAATTGAAGGCGGGCCGGGAGCAGGAGCGCGCCTACCATCGCCAATTGTATACGCTGAACGCGAGTTATACGGCGACGCCCGAGGAGTTTACGACGATCCTCGACGAAGGCAACAACCAGCGAATGAGGACGGCGGCCAAAATTCTCGGCCTACGCTTCAAAATGAAGGAGCAGATGACGGCGGACGAGTGGAAAGCGCTCTCCGACCGCATGCTTTCCTACAGCGGCAAGTATCAGCAGGGAAGCGAGCGACGGTACTAGCTTCGCTCCGCTGCGGCTTTGAGTGGCACGGCGGTCCATGTCCCCCCGGCATCGGTGGATCGATACAAACCGCTCCCGTTGGTACCGGCATACAACGTCCGGAAGTCTTTCGGTTCCATCGCAAGAGACCTAATGTTCAGGCTGCCAAGTCCTGCGTTTTTCGTTTGCCAGGTCGTTCCGCCGTCAGTACTTTTCCAAACGCCTCCGGGCCCACCCACATAGAGGACGGACGGATCACTGGGATGCAACACAATACTGCTGATAAATGACTCAGTGATCAACTGTCCGATCCGTTCCCAAGAGTCTCCCTTGGTCGATGTGCGATAGAGGCCCTTGGTCGTGCCCGCATACACGACATCGGGATTGACGCGATCGATTTCGATGGCGTTGACCCCCAAGGCCATCGAGGCCATCAGTTCGCTTTCAGGGATAAGACCATTGTTGATTTTCTTCCAGGTCACCGCTCCGTCTTCCGAGCGGTAGATCCCGCCGGTCGTGCCCCCATAGAGCACCGCGGGATCCTTCGGGTTGATGGCGATCGCGGTCACGATATGCACTTCCTTCATCCCGTTCATCCGCTCTACCCATTCCCGGCCTGCATCTTTTGTATAGAAGGCGCCCACGGTCGTGGCAGCGTAGATTTTCTCGCTCATGGCCGGATGAAAGACGAATTGATTGACGAACGACACATGCTCCTTCAGTCCTACGTTGTGCGGAAGCCAGTGTTGCCCGCCGTCCGGACTTTTGTAGACGGCATCGCCCATCGTGCCTGCATAGACGGTGGCCGGCAACTGCGGATCGATGGCCACCGTCGTCACACGACGAGCGCTGAAACTGGGGAACTTCTCCCACGTGCCTCCCCCATCGCGCGATTTGTATACGGCGTCGTTCGTCGCGACATAAAGAATATTGCGGTTCGTGGGGTGCAGCGCGATGGACACGATCGCCTCACTGTCCTTTTGACAGGCGGTTCCTACGAGCGTGAGAAGAAGCAGCATGAGATGAACGGCCGTACAAGACATGCACATGACTCGCCGCTCGTTCTTATAGCTTTTTTGAGAATCGCTCTGCATAGCCGGTCAATTCCATGTAGCCGAAGCCTGTGATGGGCTTACCGCCGGATGTGCCCGTGGTTTTGATGGCCCCTTCCCAGTAGGTGACCTGCGTGCTCCGGTCCGTCCGAAGCTCCTGCTCGGCCATGCGAGGGACCAGTTCTAGCACGAGATGTTGCGAGGGAACAGCCAGGTGCCATTTCTGAGGGTACCGCGCGTGGCTGAGCGGACTCGTCCAAAAGCTGATCGGCTCAAGCGCAAAATCGTTGAGCGAGAGCGCATGCCCGTTGCCCTCCCGATCGATGAACGTGCCGCTCGAAGCCGCATCAGCCGATCCGTCCGCACGTCGCAAACGATAGAGCATCAGTTCCGTTTGATCGGCCAACTGAAGACTAAACCAATCCCATCCGACGAGATCCGGGCTGAGATCGGCGGATCCGAATTCGTGGTCCATCCAACTCGTCCCCGTGACCTCGAAGGATTCATTTCCAATCGTGATGCGGCCTGTCGTCGCCAAACTCGTCAACGAATAGTAATGAGACGCTTGTCCGATATCCGCGCCTTTTCTGCTGATCCCGCCGGTGCCATGAATGACCAGGGGTTTCTCAGGGACGACTGACAACGCGATCGCGAGATCACCATCGGCGGCTTCCAGAATCTGTTTCCTGCTCTGACCATTTCCATCCGGCTCCATTCCTTCGACACGCCATCCATCAATCCATACGTGTAAGCGTTCGGCCTCCGCTCCGGCTTTCCCCAACGCGGCCCGGCTCAGCCTTTCCCCGTACCGAAAGCGACCCGTCGTCAGGTCGCTCACGGCAAAATGCGCAAGATAAAGCTGCGTGATGGACCATTTGGAGGGCATCGTCTCTACGTCCTCCGGCGGGATTCCGCGACGAAAGAACGTGAGCTGATAGCCGAACAGACGTCCGTTTTTCGCGATAAGATTCCCGGTGTAGTACCACCATTCCGTGCGAAACTGATCGTGCGACCCGTGGTCGCGGGGAAACTGATACCGATAGCCTTCGCGTGCCTGTGTGAAGGAACTGCTGTCCGCCGAGATGATGGGAACGATCCAGAGGCAGCAGACCAGTATCAGCAGTCGTCGTCCGTGTGTCATCATGGGCCCACGTTGTTGCGGTGTTTGCGCTTATAACATGCGACGACAGAAAGTCACAAATCGCCTGTAACGACAAGGGATTTCTGCGCGGCTGATTCATGTGCGACTCGCCGTCGCGCCGTTGACAATTTTGTCGGCCATCGGCTATCGTGGCGCATGCAGACAGACCGCGAGCGGGAACACCACGAGCCGGAATCGTCGGACAAGGGCTCGCCGTTCCCCATTCCGGCGCAGGTTCCGGTCTTTGCGCTTCCCAACGTCGTGCTGTTCCCCAGAACCTATCTCCCCTTGCACATCTTCGAGCCCCGCTACCGCCAGATGGTCGACGACGCCGTGATGGGCGGACAGTGCATTGGCATCGCGCTGCTCAAGGAAGGGTGGGAATCGGAATATTACGGCAATCCTCCGGTCTTCACGATGGGCTGCGTCGGGCGGTTGGTCAGTGTGCAGCCGCTTGCCGACGGCCGCTCCAACATCCTCCTCCAGGGACTCGAGCGATTCGAGATCACCGAAGAATTCTACGACAAACCCTATCGTCGGGCCTCGATTAGCTTACAGGCGAGAGAGGCGGAGCCGTCTCTGGACGCCGCGGTCCGGCAACGGCTCGTGACCACGCTGGAAGAATATCTCCGGTCGCGTCGGGATGCGCCGACCTGGCAGGGATGGTTTCGTGAGGATGTCAGTGACGACATCCTTGTGAACACGCTGTCGACCTATCTGGATTGCACGCCGCTGGAAAAACAGTTCTTGTTGGAGGCTCTCAGTCTCCATCAACAGGCTCGCCGCCTCAGTGATCTCATTCAATTCTTGATGCATGATCATCACGGTGCGAAGGGCTGGGGGTGATGGATCGGGCGGTCGCGATCGATGTCTCCCATCTGTCCAAGTCCTATGATGGTCATCCTGCCGTCGCGGATGTGTCCTTCCAGGTGTACTCAGGCGAAATTTTCGGTCTGTTGGGACCGAACGGCGCCGGGAAAAGCACCACGCTACGCACACTCATCACGCTCCTTGTCCCCTCGTCCGGACGTGCGACCGTGTTTGGCCTCGACAGCGTCCGCGATGCCGATCGTGTCCGGCACTTGATCGGCTACGTGCCACAGGAGCGGGCGATCGACCGGTTTCTCACCGGCCGAGAACATCTTGAGCTCTTGGCGGCTTTATATCATCTGCCCAAGGATGAGGCTCGCCGGCGGATTGCCGAATTGTTGAAGCTCGTAGAACTGGAAGCGCATGCCGATCGTCCAGCAAAGACCTACTCGGGCGGGATGAAGCGAAAGCTCGATATTGCCTGCGGTCTCTTACCGGATCCCAAAGTGCTGTTTCTTGACGAGCCCACCTTGGGGTTGGACGTTCAGAGCCGGCTCAAGATCTGGGACTACGTCCGGCTGCTGAAGGCCCGCGGCATGACAGTCGTCATGACGACGAACTACCTGGACGAAGCCGATCAGCTCTGCGACCGGCTGGCGATTATCGATGGCGGCGCAATCAAGACGATCGGCTCTCCGGTTGAATTGAAGGTTGCTCTGGGGGGGGACATCGTCTCGCTGAGGCTCAAGGAAGCAGACAAGGTTTCATTATTGGAATCGGTTTTGAAAGGACGGCCCGCCATCAAGGCGGTCAGGACGACTCTTCAAGGTCTCGACATCCGGGTCGAGTCGGCGGAAAAAGCCCTGCCGGCCATCCTGGAATCGGCCAACCGGTTGGGCTGCACGGTCGAGTTCATACAGTATAATCGGCCGCGCCTGGACGACGTCTTTCTCGCGCACACGGGCCGGCGCATTCAGGACGAGATGCAGGGAGAAAGTGAAGCGTGAAGCGTGAAGCGTGAAGCGTGAAGCGCTCTCTCGCTCATCACCGATCACTGATCACCGATCACCGATCACTTCATGAAAGACTATTGGCAAGAAATCAGTGCGTTGACGATGCGCTGGGTGCGGCGGTTGAGTCGCGAAAAATTCAGCATGCTGTTTACACTCGTCCAGCCAATGCTGTTCTGGTTGATCTTTTTCGGGAACCTCTTCCAGCGGGCCGCCGATTCCCAGGTCACGCAGGCGCCCAACTACATCAGCTTTTTGGCGGCTGGCGTCGTGGTCATGACCGTCCTCAACAACGGTTTGGCCGGTGGGGTGGATCTGTTGTTCGACAAGGAGAACGGATTCTTAGAGCGGCTCATGTCTACTCCGATTCATCGCACGTCCGTCATTCTGAGCCGGTTTATTTTTGTCATGAGCATTACCTCCCTGCAAGTGTTGGTCATCCTTGGCGTGGCATTTCTCTTCGGCGTGCATCCGGCGACCGGCTTGCTCGGCATCGCCGCCATCCTTCTCATCGGCATGTTGTTCGGCGTAGGTTTGACGGCGATCTCGATGGCCATGGCCTTCTCCGTGAAAAGCCATGGGGATTTCTTCTCCGTGCTGGGCTTTCTCTCGCTTCCGATGATATTCTTGAGTTCGGCATTGGTTCCACTGAGCGCCATGCCGGGCTGGATGAGTTTCTTGGCGAAATTCAATCCGATGACCTGGGCGATCGACGCGGTGCGACCATTGATCCTCTCGAGTTGGAGCGAGGCGCTTCCGCATGTGGCGATGGTCATCGTCGTGATGGTCGTGTTCGACGCGCTCTGTTTGTACGGCGGCGCCAAAGCGTTCCGCCGGGCCATGGGGTAGCTTTACCACCCGTTGACCATCGCGCGGATGGGCTGGTAAGAAGGGAAAGATGGTCATTCCAGAAAGCCAGATCCGCGCCCTCATCCGACTCCTCGCCGATGAGGATGAGAGAATCGTCCAGACCATCAGCGGCAGGCTGATCGATATTGGTCCCTCGGCAGTCCCCCTCCTTCAGGAAGCTGAAATCGAACAGCCGGAAATGGCGGAGCGCATTGCCTCGGTGCTCGAAGAGATTCGGGGAGGCAAGCTCGAAGACGAATTGATTGCGCAAGCGGCCCTGCCGGAAGACCGTATGGATCTGGAGCATTGCGCCTTCCTGATCGCACGGTACGCCTATCCCTCGCTGGACGTTTCCATGTATGTCCGTCATCTCGATGAGATGGCGCAGGAAGTTCGGGATCGCATTGGACCGCGCGCGTCAGGAGAGGAAACCGTCAAAACGTTGAACCGATATTTATTCGCCGAACAGGGGTTCAAGGGGAATACCAAGAACTATTACGAGGTCGAGAATACCTACCTGAATCGCGTCATCGACCGGCGCACGGGAATACCGATCAGTCTGTCGATCGTCTATCTCTTGATCGGCAAACGCCTGCGGCTGCCTGTTCACGGCATCGGTATGCCGGGACACTTCCTGGTCAAATATGAATCGGACCGCTACAAGATTTTTGTGGACTGCTTCAACGGCGGCGCGCTGCTCACCGAAAAGAACTGTCAGCGCTTCTTAACCGAAGCGGGATATGGATTCGACGAACGCTATCTCCAGCACAGCGCCGTGCGCGCGATCCTCTCGCGGATGATCAAGAACCTTCTCGCGATCTATGCGAAGCTGGATGACCCCCTGCGACAAATCCGACTGACGAAGTTCATGGAAATCTTGGGCTGTGAGATCAAGGAAGGCGGACTGTAGGGTCTTTAGATTTTCATCCGCACTAAATCCTTCGCGATGGTGATCGACCCTCCGAACGTTTCTCCAGCCTGAGCGTTGACGTCATATCGTTCGGCGATTGGGTACAGATGCGAGAGCACGAGCCGGCCCACACCGGCTTCATGCGCCACCTGGCCGCATTGGCCGGCATGCAAGTGGACCGGATTCGGGCGGCTGGCAGGGAAGGAACAGTCCAGC
>DATIGH010000153.1:0-9256 GCA_035454845.1 Nitrospira sp. | reverse complement strand
CAGGAGGTCGATAATGGCACACCTCCGCTTTCATGTCCGGTTTCCGGAAGACAAGGTCAAGGAACCGATCATTTATCAAATCGGAAGAGAATATAATATTGTGACCAATGTGCGCCGGGCCGACGTTCGCGAGACGACCGGATGGGTCGACGTCGAACTCTCCGGCGAGACCGCCGAGATCGAGCGCGCGGTTCAAGGGTTACGCCATAAAGGCTGTGTCGTCGATCCGATCGAATTGAATGTCGTGGAATAGGACTCTCCTGACACCTTACGTTTCACGCCTTACGGGTTGAGAATGGAACTGACCGAGCAACAGATTGAACGCTACAGCCGCCACATCATCCTCCAGGACGTCGGGGGCAAAGGGCAGCTCAAGCTGAATAAGGCCAAAGTCCTGCTCATCGGCGCGGGCGGGCTGGGATCGCCGGCTGGACTCTATCTCGCCGCCGCCGGCATCGGCACCATTGGCCTAGTGGACGGCGATGTGGTCGACTTGTCCAATCTGCAGCGTCAAATCCTCCATACGACGTCGACCGTCGGACAGCCAAAGGTGGAGTCCGGGAAACGCACATTGACGGCCATCAACCCTGACATTACCGTCAATGCCTATCATCAGCTCGTCGATGCGGAGAATATTCTCGAACTGATCAGCGCCTACGACGTCATTCTCGACGGCTCGGATAATTTCACAACGCGGTTTCTGGTCAACGATGCCTGCTTCTTTGCCAAAAAGACGCTGATCTCCGCCAGCATGTTCCGCTTCGAGGGGCAACTCACCACGATCAAGCCCCACGTCGGGTATCCCTGCTATCGCTGTCTCTATCCCGAACCTCCTCCCGCTGGGTTGGTCCCGAATTGCCAGGAAGCCGGGGTCTTGGGCGTCCTGGCCGGCACCATGGGTATTTTGCAGGCCTCCGAAGCCATCAAAGAGATTCTCGGCATCGGCGACACGATGGCGGACAAGCTACTGATCTACGACGCCCTCGAGATGAAATTCAGAAAAGTCAGCCGCCCGAAAGATCCGGCTTGCCCGCTCTGTGGTCCCAATCCCAAGATTAAGGACCTGAGCATGGATTACACCGTCACTTGCACGATCTAGACACGCACGTGGCGGATCTGACCATCCCCCAGCACATTCTCGATGACATCGTGTCGCATGCGCGAGAGCTTGCGCCGTATGAATGCTGCGGTCTTCTTGCAGGCACCGGCAAAACCGTCACTACTATCTACCGAATAAAGAACATCGTCGCTATGGAAGGCGCTCAACACCTCTCGTCATTCGACGCCGCCAAGGCTGCCCATCTCGAACGGTTGTCACCGGTCGAGCGCGCAGAGATTGCATTCGTCATGGACATGCAGGATTTTTCCGCGGCCAAAAAAGACATGCGGAACAAAGGCCTCGACCTACAAGTGGTCTACCATTCTCATCCTCAGGATCCCGCCCGGCCTTCGGTGACCGACATCAAGATTGCCTCCGATTATGAAGAGATCTGGCCCAAGATCAATCTGCCAACTCCCGCATACCTCCTCGTGTCTCTGATGCAGGCCAAGCCGGACATCAAGACCTATTGGATCAGGAACGGCTCCGTGTCTCCCGCCACCCTCCTCGCGATCTAGCGCTCGGGCTCGCTCGAAATAGCAGTTCCTTCTTCTCCAGGGGGTGCGTATAATGTCGCCATCTTCGACCTTTTTTTGGAAGGAGTGATCGTTATGCGATATTGGCGTACGATACTTCCCGCCTTCTGTCTGCTCTTGCTGACGGATCATGCAGCCGCCGAGGACAAAAGCTTCTATAGCCCCGTCATCCATGTTGACAAGGAGAACCACCGCGTCCTGATTTCGACGCTCGGCTCCGTGTTCTACGTCGAAGTTCCGGAAGCAGGTCGGCCGCACATGGAAAAACTGCCCATCTCCGGCCTGGTGGATTTTGTCGTCGAAATGCGGGGCAATGGTCAACTGCCCGTCATCAAGACCTGGAAAGTCAAGTCAGGTGAGTCGGCCTGTATGTATTTCAACGGGAAAGAATGCAAATAAGGGTTCACACGAGAGAGCTGGAGGATGTTCAGAAAGGCTTTTTCAACATCCTCACTCCGAACTTCCTAGCATGTCATCCACGAGCGGTCGATTGATATCCGTGCATCCCGGACAGATCGTGTCGAATAGCGCCTCGTAGTTCTGCACGAAATTCTTCTGGTCCGTCAGCTTCTCCGCCATCACCTGGTCATAGCAGCTGTCGCAGAGCATCATCAGCCCACGCATGACGGCCACGGTTTTTCGGCCTGCGCTGCCAGCCATTTCGTCTACACCGACCCCTTCTGTCGTGCGATCCAAAAGTCTTCCGGTTCGAGGTCAATGCCACAATCCGGGCACTCATACACGCTCTCGCCGGACGGCAATTGAATTTCTCTACGGACGATTTGCCCTCGGCAGACATGGTAAAACCGTCCCCGAGCATCCTCATTATCCAGTGGATCGGTTTCGTAGATCAAGACCATAACAACAGTGACGAGTAACGCGTGATGAGTGATGAGTTCAAAGCTGAAAGCTGACCGCTGATAGCTAAACGTTCATGTTTGAAACTGGGCTTCGTACAATCCGGCGTAGATGCCGCCCCGGGTCATCAAGATCTCATGGGGGCCGTCTTCGACGACGTGGCCACGGTCCAGCACGATGATCCGGTCCATGCTATGCACGGTCGACAGGCGATGGGCGATGACGATCGTAGTCCGGCCTTTCGTCAACTCGTCCAGCGCTTCTCTGATCTTGACTTCCGTTTCCGTGTCGATGTTGGACGTCGCTTCGTCGAACATCACGATCGGGGGATCTTTGAGCAAGACGCGGGCGATCGACACCCGCTGTCGCTGGCCAACCGACAACTTGACCCCTCGCTCGCCGATCCAGGTATCATACCCTTCCGGCAGGTTGATGATGAACTCGTGGGCACGCGCCGCCTTTGCGGCGGCTTCGACCTCCTCGTGGCTGGCGGAGAGGTTGCCGTACAATAGATTCTCCCGCACCGTCCCGTTGAAGAGGAACGGTTCCTGTTGCACGAGTCCGATCTGGCCACGAAGAAAGGCGACCGGCATGCCTCGGAGATCATGGCCATCGATGGTGATCGCTCCTCCCGTCACATCGTAGAACCTTGTCAACAGTTTCAACGTCGTGCTCTTCCCAGCGCCGCTCGGACCGACCAAGGCCACCCGCTCGCCGGCCCGTACGACGAGCGATACGTCGTCGAGGATGGGCGCTTCGGGCCGATAGTGAAAACGGACATGCCGGAATTCGATTTCCCCCGTCAACCGGGACACCGGCGCCCGGACGCCTGGTTCATCTTTCACATCGGGCATGATGTCGAGCACCTCAAATACCCGTTCGCTGGCCGCAAGCGCATGCTGGAGCATGTGGTTGACTGAATGAATCTGATTGATAGGGACGTAGAACAGGGCGAGATAGGACATGAACATGACCAACTCGCCGACCGACAGATGCGACCGCAGGACTTCCTGAGTCCCGTTCCACAGCACCAGCGCTCCTCCCAGGCTGCCGAGCAGCATCATGCCGGGCGAGTAATACGACCAGAGATACATGGCGTTCAACGTGTCGCGACGGCACTGATCGCTCTTGCGGTCAAATCGGTCCTGCTCATAGGCCTGCCGGTTAAACCCCATCGTTTCCCTGATGCCGGCCAGCGAGTCCTGCAGCAGGGCGTTCAATTCGGCCGAGCCCTTGCGGATCTTCCGATAATGCGTGTGGATCCTCTTGGTGAAGGCGATGGCGCCGAGGATGAGCAACGGGATGGGCAGCAAGGCCAGAAGCGCCAATTTCCAGTTGAGCCAGAAGAGCACCACCATGATGCCGGTCAGGGTCAAGGCCGCCGTGATGATTTCCTCCAGGCCATCCACGAAGATGCGCTGCATGTGCTCGGTGTCGTTCAAGACGCGCGACATGATCTCGCCAGTGGGGCGGTTCTCGAAAAAACTGATCGACAGACGCTGAAGGGCGGCGAAGACCTGGACATGCAGATCGTGCACGATCTGCTGTTCGAGGCTGTTGTTCAATTTGATTCGGGTCGATGAGCAGACGTTCCGCAGCACATAGGCGGCGCAGAGGCCGACGAAGACCAGCGAGAGAAGGTGTGTTTTCCCCGCCTGGATGACGTCGTCGATGACGACCTTGATCAACCAGGGAGGAACCAGCTCAAACGTCGTCGTCAAGCCGGCGAAGACGAACGTGCCGACGACCATCGAGCGATGCGGACGAAGATATTGAAGAACGCGCAGTAAAGTCTTCACAATGATGGACGATGCAGAAAGCGACCAGTAACCTTCTCAATCCGCAATAGCAAATGAGCAGTCTCCGCAGGAGGCCGGTCGACAGCTGTCACGTTGCTCATTCTCAATTTCGTCGCGACTAAATGACGGGGGCAGGCTCTTTTCGCCAGAACTTGTCGAACTCACTTAGCTGGGTGAGTGTGGAAAGATCCGTCATGCGATCCAAAAACACCTTTCCGATCAGATGATCCATTTCATGCTGAATGCAAACGGCATAGAGCCCGTCGGCCTCAATGTCGACACGTTTGCCGTGACGATCGAGCGCTTGAACACGCACCACACCCGGCCTGGTCACTTTTCCTCGGAAGCCATCCACACTCAGGCAGCCTTCCCAGTTCTCAACCTGTTGTGGCCCGTAGTAGACGATCGTGGGATTGATCAGCGTCGTCGTCGGAAATCCACCCTCCCCTTCACAGCCCATCACCACGAGCTGGATCGAACGTGACACCTGAGGCGCCGCGAGGCCGATGCCGGGTTCCTCCAGCATGGTCTCGAACATATCGTCGATGAGTTGCTGAAATTCCTTCGTCCGGATGTCGCGTTCATCGACGCGAGCGGCAATCTGCCGCAGCACCGGATTGCCGAGTTTTGCTATGGGCAGCACCATCACATCGTCCTTGCTGGAAATGACCGATTCACCCGGTCACATATAACATACGAATTTTTTGACCCGCAAGGCATCGGTCAGCCTTGCCCTCTCGACGAGCGCTTCCGGGGTTCGGGGATCTGAAACGTCTCTTTCTCGACGTTCCACCATTCTGTCCACTCTGCCATCCACTCCTGGCGATCGGCCTTCGTCGAGGCCTCCCAGTCGTGGAATTCGGTCTCATGTAACGTAAGAATCCAGAGCGACTGCACGGCCGACAGGGCCACGAAGCGCTCATCGTCCGCAATCATTCCGATCAGAATCGGGATCACCGCCTTGTCTCGTACGTAGCGCGAACCGAACGCAGCTGCCTTGCGGATGGACGAATTCTGGTCTTTTGCCATCGTTTGAATGGCGTCGGGCGTTTTTGAGGGATCCAGACGAATCGCGACCCGCAAGGCGTGTTCTCTGACGCGGGGCAGTTCATTGGGATCTTTGGCCGTCGTGAGCAAGGCAGGGACAGCGGAGGCGGCATTGAGCATGGAGAGGGTCTCGATGGCGTTGTAGCGTGTCCGTGGACCCGGCATGCTCAAAGCCTTCACGAGCACCGGAACGGTGGATTCGCCAAGATGGACAAATTCACCCATGGCCCAAAATTCCTGCTTGCCTTCGAGTAACGGCAGCAGCGCCTCGGCGCGCTGCAATTCTTCCTGGGTGAGTGGTTTAGTGTTCGGCGGCACCGTCTCCGCCGGTGGAGTGTCCTGGAAAGCCGGCGGCATCTCATACGGGATTTGCACCGGCACGGGCCGGCCTTGAAGCTCAGGGCCGGCCGGAGCTGCCGAGGCACCGACGGCCGTGATGACTGCCGTCGTCAGCATGAACAGCACAGTGTAGATACGCACGATCATCCCCTTGGGTTATTCATGGTCCGCTCGACGATGCACCAGTTCATATAACACCGGCAACACCACCAGAATCAAGAAGGCGGCAGTGAGCATGCCGCCGACCACCACCCGGGCCAGCGGTTTTTGCGCCTGCGAGCCGATGCCGGTCGCCACCGCGGCGGGCAGCAGCCCGATGGCCGCCCCGACGGTCGCCATCAGAATCGGACGCATTTGCACCGCGGCGGCCTGCATGACGGCGTCACGCAGGTTCAATCCTGCCTGGCGGCCGTCTTCAATGCGTGAGATCAGCAAGACGCCTCCCAAAATCGCCACGCCGAGCGTCGAAATGATGCCCACCGCCGCCGAGATGCTGAAATTCGTATGGGTCGCCACCAGCGCGATCACGCCGCCGATCAACGCAAACGGCACGGCCGACAAGACCAATAGCGCATTCTTCAATGAATCGAAGGTGATGTAGAGCAGGAAGAGGATCAGCAACAAGCTCAGAGGGACGATTTTAGCCAGCCGCTTCTGCTCGTCTTTGAGCTGATCATATTGGCCGGCCCACTCCATGCGGTATCGTTCGGGAAGAGTCACCGTCTTGGCGAGCCGCGCTTGCGCCTCTTCAACGGTGCTTTCCAGATCGCGATCGCGGACGCTGAATTTGATCGGAATATACCGCTCATTGTTCTCCCGATAGATGATGAAAGCCCCTGTTTGGGTCGTGATCGTAGCCACCTGCTTGAGAGGAATTCTCGCCCCATCCGGAGTGCTGACGAGGATGTTGCTGATCGCTTCGACGTCCTGGCGGTATTCGGGCAAAAAGCGGACGACCAGATCGAACAACCGCTCTCCCTCGTAGACCTGAGTTACCGCTTGGCCGCCAATGGCAGCCTGCACGACCGCGTTCACGTCGCTTACATTTAGTCCGTAGCGGGCGCTGGCCTGGCGATCGACCTTGATCAAGAGGTTGGGCTGTCCGAGCAGCCGGAAAATGCCGAGATCTTTGACGCCGCGAATTTGGCGCATCTGCTTTTCGATCTGGCCGGCGATGGTTTCCATCGCTTTCAGGTCGGAGCCGAAGAGCTTGATGGAATTTTCACCCTTGACCCCGGACATCGCTTCTTCAACATTGTCTTGTATGACCTGTGAAAAATTGAACATGACGCCTGGGATGGTGTGTAAACGGTTCTCGATCTCCTCGACGAGGTCTTCCTTGGTGAGGCCGCGGCGCCATTCGGCCTGGGGTTTCAGATTGGCCAGAAATTCCGCATTGAAAAAACTGGTGGGGTCGGTGCCGTCGTCCGGTCGCCCAAGCTGCGACACCACAGTGGTCACTTCGGGGGATTCACGGAACATGCCTCGGATATCGCTGGCCAGACGGGCGGCCTGATCGAACGAAATATCTACGGGCATGGTAGCGCGTACCCACAGATTGCCTTCCTCGAGCGCCGGCATGAACTCGCCGCCCAAAAACTGAAGTGCCACGAGCGCCACAATCAGCAGGCCCGCCGCGAACGCGACCACCGCTTGCCGATGATCGAGCGCCCAGCGCAGTGTCCGCTGATAGATCTTCCGCAGCGGCTTCACGAGGAATGTGTCCGTCTCTTGAATGGGGCCCATCAATAGAAAAGAACACAGAACGGGTGCCAGCGTGAAGGCCATGAGGAGCGACCCCAGCATGGCAAATCCATAGGTGATGGACATCGGCGCAAAGATCTTTCCCGGCACTCCCGTCATCGTAAACAGTGGAATGAACGCCACCACGATGATGGCGGTGGAAAAGAAGATCGGCTGGCCGACCTGGCGCGCCGCTCGAACGATGTGCTGGTGGACCGTCAACCCTGGTGTTTTCGCGTGCGCCAGGTGAAAGAAGATGCTCTCCACCATGATCAGCGTGGCGTCCACGATGATGCCGAAGTCGATGGCACCGAGGGAAATGAGATTCGCCGATTGGCCGATCAGCACCATCATGGCGAACGTAAACAAGAGCGACAGTGGAATGGTCAAGGCCACGATCCCGGCCGCCCGGAGATTCCCCAGAAAGACATAGAGCAGCACAAAGACCAGCACCATCCCGCTGAGCAGAATATCGGTGACCGTTTCGACCGTGGTATTGATCAGCGTCGTGCGATCGTAAAAGGTCTTTATCTTGATGCCTGAGGGCAACTTCCATGTGTTCAGTTCATCGACTTTTGCACGGACGCTATCGAGCACCGGAAGGGCCTTGTAGCCCCGCTGCAAGAGCACCACTCCTTCCACGACGTCGTCCCGCTCGTCGATGCCGACCTTTCCCAGGCGCACTCGGCTGCCCACTTTGACGTTCCCAAGACTCTTCACATAAATCGGGGTGCCGTCCTTCTGGGCGACCATGACATTTTCGATGTCTTCGATTCCGTTGATCAGCCCGACCCCCCGCACGTTGTAATTCTGGGCACCCAGGGTCAAGTAATTGCCGCCGACGTTCGCATTGCTGTTTTGCAATGCCTCCATCACGTCAGACAGACTCACGCCATAACTGATCAATCGGCCTGGATCGATGTCGACATGGTATTCCTTGGTCGTGCCGCCGAAGGCGGTGACATCGATGACGCCGGGAATGCGTCGGAAAGCGCGGCGCACTTGCCAATCCTGCACCGTCTTCAATTCCGTCAAGCCGACGTCCGGCTCTCCTGTGAGCTCATAGCGGTAAATCTCGGCGATGGCCCACCAGGGCGACAATGTCGGTTGCACTCCGGGAGGAAACTCTACCGAGGCGAGCCGGTTCAAGACTTCTTGCCGATCGCGGAAGATGTCGGTACCAAAATCGAAATAGACCTTGATGTCACTTAAGCCGAAAATTGAGAGCGAGCGGATATCGGTGAGCCCCGGCATGCCGGTAAGCGCCACCTCCATGGGGATCGTGATCTGTCGTTCGATCTCTTCGGCCGACCACCCGGGGTTTTGGGTGATCAGCTCAACCATGGGAGGAGACGGGTCAGGATAGGCAATGATGTCGAGGAGATGGAAGGAGTACAGCCCTCCGAACAGGAGGGAGAGCCCCAATGCACAGAGCAGGACGCGCTGGACGAGGGATATCTCGACGATACGGGCAATCATCTACTCAAGGGCCCGTCAACCCCCTTTGACTTCTTGGCCCTTGATCAACACCGCGCCTTTCGTGACGATCCGCTGGCCCGGTGTGAGCCCTTCTAGTACACGCGCCTGGTCCGGAGTGAAATTTGAGACCTTGACCTCGCGTTTGACGTATTGATTGGGCTCCTCCACGACAAATACGAATTGTTTGCCGTCGGCCTCCAAGACGGCTTCCTTCGGCACGACGAGAATCCGCGACTCATCACCGACCTGAATGTGCAATCGCGCAAACATTTCAGGCTTGAGGCGATGGTCCTGATTGTTCACCCAAGCCCGGAGCTTGATCGTGCGGCTGGCGGGGTCCACGATATCGCCAATGG
>DATIGH010000152.1:0-37864 GCA_035454845.1 Nitrospira sp. | reverse complement strand
CGACCCAGAAATTTCCGATCGTCTGGGCGTTGCGGCGCGCCAATCCCCGGATCAATGCCACCAAGATGGCCATTCCCGTGGCGGCAGAGGCGAAATTTTGTACCGTCAATCCCAACATCTGCGTGAGATGACTGAGCGTCGTTTCACCTCCGTAGGATTGCCAATTGGTATTGCTCGCAAAGCTTGCGGCCGTATTGAAGGCGAGATCGGGAGCAACCATACCGAGACCGGCCGGGTTCAGCGGCAACAGTCCTTGCACACGCTGCAGGGCATAGAGAAAGAGCATTCCCGCCGCATTGAAAAGCAACATCGCCATCGCGTACGTTTTCCAACTCATGTCTCTCGCAGGATCGACCTTGCATAGGCGGTAGAGGAGGCGTTCGATCGGCGAGAAAATCCGATCCAATCCACAAGAACGGCCTTCGTACACTTGGGCCATGTACCATCCCAAAGGTTTCGCCAGCCCCAGCAGGACGACAAAATAGAACAGCACTTGAGTGAGGCCGTTCAGCGTCATCAGAATTTCTCCGGCTTGAGCAACGCGATCATCAAATAGACCAGCAAGGCGACTGAGAGAATCCCGCCGACGACATACATCACGCTCATGGGCGCACCTCTAGAGACGATCCAACGCAGTGATCAACCACGCTGATGCCAGGAAAAAGACGATGGCCAACGTTAGCAGCAGTATATCCATACGTCGCCTTCTCCCAGTAGCCGAAACGCTATCAAAGACCGCATAAAAACGGTGTCAAAAAGAGGCACTCAAGGCGAATCGAGCGTCCAGATCAGGGCAAAAATCAGCATGTGCTGTGCCGGTGTCAGTCCGATCACGCCTGGCGCAATCTCGTTGCCCTTGAAGAAACCGCCTCCTGATCCGGTCGACTCGTCGTAGCGATATTCAAGCCTTCCAATCATGTTGGTCCATTTGTAGGGAAACTTGTATTCGGCCGTTGTGGTGACCGCTCTGATGAACTGTTCCGCCCCTGTCTGAAAGCCGTTCGGGTCCCAATAGACCTCCGGTCTGAGCGCGACGCTCCAAGGACCGTAGACATGCCAGCGCATCTGGAATGTTGCTCCCATATAGACGAACCGTGGATGTCCCGGGATGGCCATTTCCTGCGTTCCCACCTGATATTCGCCAGCCAGCGTAAGATCATCGTTGGCCTTCCATTCCACGATGCTGTCCGAGAACAATCGCCAAAACTGCAAGGAGGTATCCGACTGGTCGGGGCCGTAATAGACTGTTTCCTTGAATAGCCAGGAACGGTTGAGTTTATAGGCGACCTGTGCGCCATAACTCGGAAGATTATTCGCATTTTGAAGGTGGAAATATTCATTGATGATGAAGAACGCTCCGCTCCATTTGTCGTCAAAGTTGTATTGAGCATTGGCCCCGAACATGAGGTAGGGTGAATAATCGGCAATCCATGCACGGGAATAGTTGAAATTATCTTTGGCATAGAGCGATTCATAGCCGATGAAACTGTTGAAGAGGCCGGCTTGCAGCGTCAGCCCGTTCCCGACTGGAGCGAGATACGAGAGGTTGGCACGGCCGAAGTGACGCAACGCATCGGATCCCTCCACTTTAGGGAGATTGGCGCCGAACCCGAAATTGAGCGCATCTTGCCCTCCATGGCCCATCAGTTCCATGCCCCACCGCGAGTCGGTCGTGGCATCCTTGCGGACGTAGACGCCAGCCATGTTGAGATCGAGTTCATTCACCCTGGGCGTGGTACTGCGATTGCGAAACAGATGGTTTTCAGGAAAATTGAAGTCGAGCGAGTACCCCAGATCCACGAATCCGCCATAATGCCATAGAGGCAATTGCGCATTGGGAGAGGCCTCCTCAGCCAAAACTGGCGTAGTGATCATCCATGCCGAACACATCGCCACGCTTGTGACCCACCGAAGAATCTGCATCATCGCCGGCAGCCTGCCTTCATGTGCGCCTCATTGCCATTTTATGACGCTGCTTCGATTGCGGTGTTCCATAACAGCCGTAATCACGGGCACCGACGCACCCTCTCGATTCAGAGTTCTCGTAACACGAGTCGAGAATGTATCAAGTTCCGTGTCAAAACGGTGTTAAACAGGCCCAGGCAAACGTTAAGGCGCTATAAAGACCGAGCGAACAGTAGGCGAGGATGAATCTACGCAGCAAGATCGGATGTGCCAAGTCGAGGCAGTTTATTTCCGCGGCTCACTCCACACGCACCACATGCGGCGCGTGCCGGATTTCTGATCGGTCACCGGCTCGCCGCTGAAGAAGCTGACTTGCCAGGCCACGATGTCGTCCTTGGAATCGGGCGTGCTGGTCCAGTAAATTTCCGATTTGATGTTCGAGAAGGGATGTCCCGGCGGGAGGGCAGGGTCACGCTGGGCCGGATCGATCAAGGTCTTGAGCTCCTCCACCGACGGCCCACGCCACCCCTTCTGTCCGCCGACGTCTTTCGCCGCACAGCGCTCGTTGGATCGGCTCCAGACGTCGTGTTCGCGATCCGGCTCCTGCTCCCAAATCAAACCGGTCTGGTTGTCTTTGACGGCCGCCCCGTTCAACACGAGGGTGAAACGTTCTGCGCTCTTTTCGGCAAGCACCTGATGCGGGAAGAACAACAGGACAACGCACACCATTCCTGTCGACCAGACGCGCAACATCCTGTGTACCTGCGTCGGCATTATCGACCTGGCCGCAGAGTCTGCCGAATGTCGCTCGTCTTTTCAATAGTCCTTCGGTCGTATATGCCTCGATCTTCACCGTCTGGTGCGGAGGTGATCGTTGACGTAGGTGGGGGCCGCCAGAGTCGTCTAATGGAAAGAGAAAGGGACGGGGGCGAAGGTCAGCACAAAGACGGCGAGCGCGATCCAGCCAACCAGTACTCTGCCTCGTCCCAGGGGGACGTGTGGATCCACGACAGGCGGATGACTGAGGCCCCAAACACCGGCCATGAACGCCCAAAGGAACCATCCAGGCCAACCGACGAATCCCAGCATGATCAGCAAGGGCAGCATGGCAAACGCCATCGTTCTTTGCCGCTGTCCCCATAACGCATAGGCGACGTGTCCGCCATCAAGCTGGCCGATGGGAATCAAATTCAAGGACGTGACAAAAAGCCCGAACCAGGCGGCAAATGCGATCGGGTGGAGCAGCACGTCGGCCTGTGGCGGCAGCGATCCGATGATCAACCAGGCCATGAACTTCAACAGCAGCGGCTCGCCCAGTTGTAACCCATAGGTCGAGGTCCGGTCCACGACGGTTGAGAGAAAAAGCCCGACAACCAGCGCGAGCAAAGCGACCACAAAACCGGCCAGCGGACCGGCCACGCCGATGTCGAAGAGCGCGCGCCGGTTCAGTATCGGGCCTCTCATGCGGATAATGGCGCCAAACGTCCCGATAAAATGAGGAGGCCCCGGAATGAACAATGGCAAAGACGCCGGCACACGATGAATCTTCGAGAGAAGAAAGTGTCCAAACTCATGGGTGAGGAGGATGAACAGCAGCGTGGCCGCGAAGGGAATGCCCTGCGGAAGCATCTCGGGATGTTCCAGAAGAAAATCCACCGGGCCGCGAATCGTGCCGCTGTACGTCTGGTATGCGCCGGCCCATAACGTCGTACATACGGTGAGGGCAAACAAGAAAAGCGGCAACGTCCACCGCGAGAACGTCGACTCCTCTTCGCCCATCGCATCAGGAACATCCTCTGGTGCCAGAGCTTCGACCGGTGGCCGGCCGTCGTCCGTTCTGCTGGGAAGTTTGTGCCCGCTCATCGAATGGTCCATTGGACCCGCCTTCGCCTCGTGGCTAGTTCGTCGTGTAAAACGGGTTCTGCTCGAGTTCTTCTCCTACGGTCGTGCCCGGGCCATGTCCCGGCAGTAGCAGACAGTCCGGCGGCAACGTCAACACCTGCCGCCGGACGGACTCCAAATGGGTATGGTAGAGCTGCGCCGGATTGGATCGGCCGATCGAGCCGGCAAACAATGTATCGCCGACGAACGACACTGCTCCCCATGGCATATCCACTCGATAACAGATGCCGCCGGCCGTATGCCCGGGGGTGACGAGACACTTGACCTCCAGACGGCCGACGCGAATCTTCTTCCCGTGGCTTGGCCGCTCAAGGTGCTGTCCTGAAGGTTTCCAATGGAGCAGCGTGATGTCCTCCGGCCCGAGATAGACGGGAACGGGCCATCGCTGCATGATCTCTTGGATGCCCTCGGCATGGTCCGCATGACCGTGAGTGAGGCAGATTCCCACGGGGCGCAGGCGGCGAGCCTCGAGAATTTCGATCATCATCTCTGCATTATACGCCGTGTCGACGAGGACCGCCTCGCCGCCGTCGTGAAGGATGTACCCTTTGACCGCATAGCCGCCGATCTCTCCCCGCACAGTTTCGATGCCGGGCATCATGGGGAGCGGACGCGGCACCCATTTCTGCAGCACGATGCCTTCCAAAGCCGAGAGACGCAACCCGAGCGCCTTGGACACGGTGCGCAATTCGGTGCTATCACGCAATTGATCGCCTCGTTCCAAGGCGGTGACATCCGCTCCCGGCAGACCCGTCATGCGAGCCACGTCGCCCACGGACAGTTTCAACCCCGTGCGAGCCTTCTTGATAATGTCCGAAAAATCGTCTTCCAATGGCATGAATACGCTTTCAGCTTTCAGCCTTCAGCTTTCAGTTCTTCTTCTCAACTTCAGGGCGGCTGGAAGGGACGGACATTGAGGCGTTCGGCATAGCGTCGCAAGCGAGGCAGCTAGTGATAAAAATAGCACGCGACGGCTTGCGCCGTTCCGGCGCGCTTTATAGGAGCGTGCGATCACGCCACACAGATCTTCACGTACGAACGGCAGCCCATCGCATTATGACGACGCCGAATATGCCCGCCCTTCGTCAGCCGACACTCCTTTTATCCCTCTGGAGCCAACTTTATTTCTTTCACTTCACCGAAACCCGACAGCAGCTTCGGCAGGGCTTCACCTGGTCCGACAGCCACAATGGTGAGGCGATTCGGCTGAAAATGTTTTTGCGCCGCCCTGAGGATATCCTCTTTGCGAAGCGCGATCACACGGGCGCGAAGCTGCTGAAGAAAATCTTTGGGCAGTCGATCGTATTCCAATTCGACGAAGCGGCCGACAATGGCTGACGGACTTGCGAACGAGAACACGAACGAGTTGACGTAAGCGTTTTTGGCCTCTGCCAGCTCTTCATCCGTGACCAACTCGGTCCGCATCCGCTCCATGTTCGCGACGAACCGACTGATCACCTCTTGGGTGGAAGGCAATTTTGTTTCAGCCCGCATCAGCCAGATGCCCTGATCATGCATACCGACGTTCAAGCGGCTGCCGACGGAATAGGCAAGTCCCTGTCTGGTCCGCACATCGTTGAACAGCCGGCTGCGGAATGAACTGCCTCCCAGAATGTCATTGGCGATCGCTAATGGGACATAATCCGGGTCATCCTCTCTGATGGTCAGGTGCCCGATCCGTAAATGCGTCTGTGAAGTATCCTTGCTGACGAATCGGACGATCGACTGCCCGCCCGCCTCGTGCGCGTCAGGGATGTTCAGTTCAGGGACGTCGCCTTTCTCCCAGTCACCGAACGTTGCTCGCAG
Source organism: Nitrospira sp. (assembly GCA_035454845.1). Lineage (GTDB taxonomy): Bacteria > Nitrospirota > Nitrospiria > Nitrospirales > Nitrospiraceae > Nitrospira_C. The sequence continues at coordinate 32,251 of DATIGH010000152.1, read as the reverse complement.
CAAAGCGATCATCTCATCCCGCGTGAAATCGCCCGTGACTCCCATAATGATGCCGTTGGGATGGATGGTCCGCCGATGAAATGCGACGAGGTCGTCTCGCGTAATGCCCTTGATCGACTCTACGGTGCTTTCGCGGGCGCTGGGATGCTCCGGACCGTACAGCTGCTTGAGAAATTCTCGCCCGACAATTGACCCCGGGCTGTCCTGACGGCGCCGGATTCCCTCGATCGCCTGGAGCTTCGCCAGCTCGACACGTGGCGCCTCGAACGACGGTTGCCGCAAGAGGCCGGAGAAGATTTTGAGCCCGCGTTCGAGGTCTTTGCTTAGAACGTCCAGGGAGGCGGCACCAGACTGCCGTCCAATGGACAGATTGATGTCGATTGCGAATTGCTCCAATTCCTCGTCAACCTGCTCGGCGGTTCTGCCGCCCCCTCCGCCGCTTCGCATGACGGAGCCGGTTAACGCAGCGAGCCCGACTTTGTCCTTTGGCTCGAGCCACCCGCCTGTGCGCATCATGGCCGAAAAATTGATCAGCGGTAATTCATGATCTTCAAGCAAATAGACGACCATTCCATTTTCGAGCACGACCCGTGACGGCTCCGGTGGCGCAAACTCGACCGGCGAGAAGGTCATGGCACGAGGATCGCCGACTGCCGATTCGCCGGCCCAGACCATGACGGTCGCGGCGAGCACGGCCATGACGACAAGCATCAGGCCCGTCCCTGTTCTGGCAGACGATGAAGGAGCCTTCTTACTCATGACTGCCTCTCCTTCTTCGATGCCGCCGTCGTGACCTGTTTCACACCCGCCTTCTTGACCAATGTGGCGACCGTCCGGTTGGTCTTCGTGAAGTATTGAGTGGCCACGCGCTGGATGTCGGCCGGCGTCACCGCGGCAATCTTGTCGCGCGATTTGAGGACGTAACGCCAATCACCGGCGACTGTTTGATACAGAGCCAGTTGAGAAGCCAGCCCGCTGTTGGACCGCAACGCACGCACCATGTCGGCATCCAAGTTGTTGATGATCCGTTCCAGTTCTTTTGGGGCGACCGGTTCGCTCTTGAGCCGCTCGAGCTCGGCCAGGATGGCGGCCTCCACTTCCGCGGCCGAATGAGGCGCGAGCGGGGTGGCGCTCAACACGAATAGGTTGGCTGAGCGGACGCCCGGATAGTTGGCGTCGGAGTTCACCGAAGCAGCCAACCGTGACTCTCGTACCAGCGTGCTGTACAACCGCGACGTCGGCCCGTCCGTCAACAATTCATCGATCACATCAAACACATAGTCGTCGGGGTGCCCGAGACCGGGCTTGTGAAACCCGATGGCGAGCGACGGTTCAGCATTGAATTCGACCTCCACGCGCCGCTCCCCTCGCTGTGGGGGCTCGACCGTGACAATCTGAGGAGGGGGGAGGCCGGCGGGAATCTTGCCGAAGGTATTCTCGATCAAGGTGACGACCTCTTTGGGATCGATATCGCCCACGATGCCGATCGTCGCCCGGCCAGGACCATAATAGGTCTTGAAAAAGGCTTCGGTGGCCGCCGGAGTCAATGAAAGGATGTCGGATTCCCAGCCGATGGTTGGGATGCCGTATTGATGAGCGCGAAAGGCCGCAGACGTGAACGTCTCGTAGAGCGATCCGATAGGGCTGTCGTCGTTCCGCAAACGACGCTCCTCCATGACGACGCCGCGCTCTTTGTAGAACTCGCGGAGCACCGGATTGGCCATGCGGTCCGATTCGATGGCCGCCCAGAGCGGCAACCGGTTGGACGGCAGGCTGATCACATAGCGAGTCAGGTCCTTCCCCGTCGAGGCGTTGAGACCGACGCCGCCGTGACGCTGATACAAGAGCGCCATTTCATTGCCTGCAACATACTGTGTGGCTTGGTCTTGCAGCTCCTTGAACCGCTTCTGCAGTTTTTCAATAGCGGCTTTCTCCTCCGGCTCGACCGGCACATCCTCGGTGCGGCGGGCGAGATCGCGCTGGCGCTGTTCGAGTTCGGTCCCAACCTGGAACAGCTCATCGAGAATCGGCTTTTCCTTTTCATAGTTCTTCGTGCCGACGGTCCTCGTCCCCTTGAAGGCCATGTGCTCATACAAATGCGCCAGTCCGGTTTGGCCGACCTGTTCGTTGACTCCGCCGACCCCGAAGGTCATGTTGATCGAGACGACAGGGGCCTGATGCCGTTCCACCATGAGTATGGTCATGCCGTTCGCCAGCTTATGTTCGATCACGCGATCCGCCAAGCCTGAGGATCCCGCGAGAGCCAGGCTGTGCATGAGGAGCAGGTTGAGGGCTAAGACCGCGAAGCGTGAAGCATGAAACCCGAGATGCCGTGAAGCGTCACGCGTGAAGCGTCTCTCGGTTGCGAAATACGAACGACGAGAAACGAGGGACGAATCGGGTCTTCGTTTGCAAGATACGTCACGGGAGACGAGTGTCGCTAGGATGTTCATTCAAATATCTCCATGAGCTCTTCCGGTCGTTCAATAAACCAATCCGGCTGGCAGGCGGCCATCTTTTCGCGATTGCCCATGCCATAGCCGACGGCGCAGACCCTGATGCCGGCATTGTGGCCGCCGTTGATATCGTTCGTGCTGTCTCCAACCAGCACCGTCCGTTCTCTCGGCACGTTCAGCCGTTCCATGATGTGCAACAACATGCCCGGCTCCGGTTTCAAGCCGAATCCATTATCGCCGCCGACGACGAGCTGAAAGTGGTGCGGTCCCAGTCCTTGAAGAATGACATGGGTATATTCGATTGACTTGTTGGTGGCGACGGCTTTTCGCTTGTTCGAAAAATGCCCGAGCGCTTTTTCGACGCCCGGGTAGAAGATGGTCTGGTCCAAACAATGGGCCAGATAGTGCCGGCGAAAGACGCTGAGCGCCTCCTCGAAGCTGACCCGGTTGTGCTCTCCCACCGCCAGCCGAAGCAGCTTCTTGACGCCATCGCCGACAAAGCCGAAGATCTCTTCCACCGGTCTCTGGGGCAACCCCAGCTCCTCCAGCGCGAGGTTCACGGAGGCGGCGATGTCCCATTTGGATTCGATCAATGTGCCATCCAAGTCAAAAATCAGTAACTCGATCGGCGTCTTTCCCATCAGCCCCTCTACTTGACTCTCCGTAGCTCGTCCTGCAACGCGGCCAGACTCTCGCGTTTGGCCGGCTCAGTTTCTTTCACCCAGGCTTCCCGCACGAAGTTGATCATGCGCTTGTGGCCGACGTGCGGAGGCAGCACCGGCTCGACGATGCGCCAGCGGTTGCGGACCGCCTTCACCCGGACATGGATCTCTTCGACGGAGGGTTCAGGAAGGAAGCCGGCGGTTTCCAGATACACCGACCCAATCACCTGAAATGTGACCGGAATCACCACCTCCAACTGATTGACGATTTCCCACTCGCGATGGTGCTCGGCAACGGAGAATGCCCGGATAATGACGACCCTCCCCCAAACGGGCTCGGTGTCCCAGCTTCGATAGGGCGCGAGCGCCTCGTAGGACATCGAATCGAGCTTAGCGCCCTTTTGATCGAGCTCAAAATACTTCTTCACTATCTCAGCCGGCGAATGGCTGAGCCCTGCTTGGGCCCACGCCGCACCGGCCTGCGCACCCAGCAGCATAGCGAATAGACTCAACGTCACCATCAGGGGTGGGAGAGCGGCAGCCATGGGTCTGCAGAACATCATCACGGCGGATTATTCTACCAAAGGCCTCCCATGAAAGCATGTCGAAGGCCCGGACGCGTTGACCTATGTGAGATGCCATGCTACGGTTTTTCGGCTGCTCCGACGTGCGAGGACGATGCTCCGGCATGCGGCGTACATGGATAGAGCTGTCGCGTCGTGCGATGACCTGGCTGCCCATTGTCGCCATGTGCTCGGTCATCTCGGTCCCGTCGTTGACCAATCCTTCTGAAAGCCGGGCGCATGCCGCGGAGTTAGCGGCGGCGGAGATTGAAGCATTTGTTTCTGACCTGACGGAACGACCGCTCTCGCCGCAGACCGCAATCGAGCGAACGGCGCCGAAGAAGGCCTACGCACTTCTGGAAGCGCTGCAGCGGCGGAACGGTACACCACTGCCCGGCTATGCCGGCGGGAAAGCCTTCCGGAATCGGGAACGCCGGCTCCCGTCGGGCCGCTATAAAGAATACGACGTCAACCGCAGGGTTCCCGGCCGCTCGCGCGATGCGGAACGGCTCGTGATCGACCAAGATACAGGAAAAGCCTACTATACCGATGACCATTACCGCACGTTTCTTCCATTGAATTGAGCACACATGACCGCTCGCGCCTCACAGCTCTCCCTTGTCACGCATCTTCAATCAATCAAACCGCCGTGGACGGCCCTTCTTGTTCTCAAGTCCGGTCAGCGCGCCGAATCAGTCTCCAAGGTCCCTGACGGTTTTGTCCGGCGGGTCGTACGGGGGCGAAAATGTGGAAGCCCTCCGGGACTTTTTGCGGAAATCGCCGAGGCCTTGGAGTTTCCTGAATACTTCGGCCATAACTGGGATGCGCTCGAGGAATGCCTGGCCGATTTGGAATGGCTGCCAGGGAAGGGGTACGTATTACTATTTACAGAGGCCGAGTGCATCCTCCCTGGGGATGAAGACGATTTCGCCACGTTGCTGGAAGTGCTGAACGATGCCGGCGAGGCGTGGGCATCCGGGCACGCCGGTCCGCAACCAAACCGAGCCAAACCCTTTCACACCTTGCTGGCTGTATCAGAGCGGAACCAATCCAAACGCGCTCACTGGCGGGTGCCGCAAGTGAGCAAGCGGCCGTCCCCACGCTCGACCTGAGATGCGTGGGTCTTGACTATCGTTGGATTTTTTTCTTGCTCAAACCGAGCAGTCCGCTCCAGCGAAGCAAGGCAAACGTCGAGGCGGATGCAAGGATGCTTGTGGGATTTCTCTTCTGCATCGAAGCGAGCCAGTGTTGACGGATTTGATCGCGGTGCAGGCCACAAATACCGTGCGTTTCGCGTGCATCATCCAAGGGCGCTTTTTCTCCCACGAATTCGGCTTTCCCCTCTTTACGGCACCAGGAACAAACGATCTTCATTCTCGATCCCCACACTGTGGATACCCAACCAGCCGCCAGGCTTTCCATAATCAACGTAGGCAAGTGTCAGGCCTGCCTCCTGCACGGCCGATCAGCGCATGAATTCCTGATAAATCGAAGGTTCGGTTTACTCAGTGACCGAGGGACTGTATCAAAATCGGCGTAAAAACCGTATCACTTTTTACACTTTTTGGTCCCGTGTGACCCAATTCGCGGCAGGTTCTTCGTTTCAACCGGCGTTTCTTGACCCCTCACTTTCAGCATGATAGGGTGCGCCGCCATTATGAAAATTACCCGTTCTATCAAGCTCTTCGAAGAAGCCCAGCGCCTCATCCCGGGCGGTGTCAATAGTCCGGTCCGTGCCTTCCGGTCCGTGGGGGGCCAGCCACGGTTTATCCAGCGAGCCAAGGGTGCGAGACTCTACGACCTGGATGGGAATGCGTACATTGACTACGTACTCAGCTGGGGGCCGATGATTCTCGGGCATGCCTCGCCCTCCGTCATCAGCGCCATCAAGAAAGCCGCCGAGCGCGGCACGAGTTATGGAGCGCCGACCGCGCTTGAGGTGGAATTGGCTCGCGAAATCCACGCTGCAGTTCCTTCCATGGAAAAGGTCCGTCTGGTCAGCTCCGGCACTGAAGCGGTCATGAGCGCTATCCGCGTTGCACGGGGGTATACGAAACGTGACGGCATCTTGAAGTTCGAAGGCTGCTATCACGGCCACAGCGACTATCTACTCGCCAAAGCCGGGTCAGGAGTGATGACGCTCGGCATTCCCGATTCTGCGGGGGTTCCGGCCGATTTCGCCAAACACACGTTCACGGCTCCCTACAATGACATCCGCAGCGCGCAACAGATCATGCGCGAACACGGCAAACAGATCGCCTGCATCATCGTGGAACCGATCGCCGGTAACATGGGCGTCGTCCCTCCGGCCCCCGATTTCCTTCCCGCTCTTCGCCAGATGACGCGCGAGAATGACAGCCTCCTCATTTTCGACGAAGTCATTTCCGGGTTCCGGGTCCAGTATGGCGGCGCTCAGGCACTGTACAGACTCACCCCGGATTTGACCGTTCTGGGAAAGATCATCGGCGGAGGACTGCCGGTGGGCGCCTATGGGGGCCGTCAAGAAATCATGGACTTGATCGCGCCGGTAGGCCCCGTCTACCAAGCGGGGACCTTGTCCGGCAACCCGTTGGCAGTCGCGGCAGGACTGGCCACGCTCAAGCAACTGCGCGCCAAGCAGCTGTACAAGAAACTGGAGGAACGCTCAGCCGCTTTGGCGGAAGGCATCGGTATGGAAGCGAAGCGGGCCGGCATTTCGCTGGTCCAGCACAGGGTTGGCTCGATGATGACTTCATTCTTTACGGCGGAACCCGTGGTCGATTGGAGCAGCGCCAAGCGGTCTGACACGAAGCGCTATGCCCAGTTCTTTCATCGGATGCTGGAGCAGGGCGTCTATCTGGCGCCCTCACAGTTCGAAGCTGCCTTCCTCTCCACCGCCCACAGCTCGACCGACGTCGAGCGCACCATCAAGGCCGCCCGCATCGCTTTCAAAAACTTATAAGCGTTATTCGTCTATGGTCGCTCGTCTCTCGTGAAGCGTATCTCGCGAAAAGCCTGGGAAGAATATATTCGTTAGCGATAGAGGGATTTCGATACAGAGTCGTATTATACGAGATACGAGCCACGCTTCACGAGAGACGCTTCTATTCGTCGTCCTCGTCGTCTGTTTCGAGTGCCTCCTGCCTCTTCTGCTCCTCCATCGCATTGTGCAAGAGCATGCGGATAAACATCGAGTAGAGAGACCCCTTCTCCAGTGTTCCGCCTGGAGGCACCGCAATCTTTCCTTCCTTGATCATCTTGTCCATCCAGACCTTCTGATCAGGAGCAATGAGAACTGGAATTTCGACTAAGCCGACCCGGCCGAACATTTCCATGGAAGCCTCCTAGAGCGTGAAGCGCCGTTCGTCTCTCGTATCTCGCAAAGATCCGTCCCTCGTATCTCGTCGTTCGTATTTCGCAAGCGAGAGACGCTTCACGAGAGACGCTTCACGGTTTTTCGAGATACGCTTCACGAGCGACGAGATGCCCGGTATTCCAGCACGCGGTTTTCGCGAATGTCAACTTGGCACGAACCCTGCGTGAACGGTCTGAGACGGGAGCTGTCTCATGCGCCTGACTGTTCTCATGCTGCTTCTCACTTCGGTGCTATTGACCTGTCAGACCTATGCGCAGCCGTCCACAGCTCCGCCTTCCTCGTTGCCAGTTACTGCCCTCTCACCGAATTTGAACGATGCGGCCGGCGCCGGCTCGTGCGACCTCTGCCGGCCGCTCGAAGGGCGGCCGGGAAGCGATCTTCAGCACCATCGCCATCCACGGGAACTGCGCCAGCATAGGAATACGCCCGGTATAACAAAATCCCCGAAGCGGACCTTCAAAAGCCAGCTTCCGCGTCGTAAGCTTGACGACAATCCAGAGAAATCGGAGCGATAAGCAGGAGGGAATTACTTTTTGCTCTTGTCTCTCGGGGCTTCGGCGAAGAGCAGCCAGGCCAGCACCACGAATCCAATGACGACACCGATTATGGCCAACCAGGTTCCGATTTTATCCATGGGCTACTCAGACTCCTATGAAGGATGTCCAAAAAGGCATACCTTCTCACCCGTCCAACCCCGGCGCACCAAGATGCGCGCTTCCCGAGCAAGACCGCTCAACATCCTCTCGGGCTGGACTGTAGCGTGGCGACAATACGCTTGTCGAGGCGCTTGACCTTTCCGTTGCCGTCAGTGACTGCAAGTCGTGCCGTCCCCTCTGCGACGATGCGGTGACTCTGCCGTTCGCGTAAGACATGGGAGAAGGTGATCGCCGCCGGACTCAGTGCAGAGACGTATGTCTCGATCACCAAGGTGTCGCCGTAGCGTGCGGGGGTGCGATAGTCGACCTCGGCATGCACGACCACGAACACCCGGCCTGCCTTCGTCAGTTCCATCACCGAAAGGCCGCGGTCTTCAAAATATTGCGTCCTTGCCCGCTCAAAATATTTGAGGTAATTCGCATAGTAGACCATCCCCCCGCAATCGGTGTCTTCGTAATAGATGCGAACTTCCATGAACGTCACTCGTATCTCGTGAAGCGTTGCTCGCTAAAGACGTTTAATTAGATTTCTCAACATCTTGCATTCATGATCCAGCCGTTCAAAGAGCATGTCCCGATCTCTTACGGCGATGAAGCCCAGATTGGAGGCGATTTCTATGTGAGTCTCCAACTCGGCGCATGATCCAAGCGCGATGTAGAGAAACTGCCGGTACTCTGAGTTATGTCTTCTATTGAAGCCTTCAGCGACATTGGACGGTATGGAGACAGCTGCCCTGCGCAGTTGTGAAACTAATCCGTACAATTCATCTCGCGGGAAGCTTGCGGTCGCCTTGTACACATCGACCACCGTCCGCATTCCGAGTTTCCATACTTCTAGATCACGGAAGCTTCTGATTTTCGTGTTGGTATCTTGCATCTCAGTGCTTGTCTTATGCACCTTGCATGCGAGATACGCTTCACCAATGACGCTTCACTCCAGCTTCAGCGTCGGAAATTTTGGCAGAGAGGCGTCGCCGGTATTCGAAAGCTTTATGACCACAGTGAACAACTGTTGGACCCGCTCGGCTTTGACGGTCTCGGCACCGCGGCCCAGCACCGCCTGGTTGGCCGCATTGAGCAACGGCTTCATGGCCGGCCATTCCTTGGCAAAGGAATGACCGATCGGATCGTCGAGCGCAGCCAGGACGCGGAATTGGGCTTGGGCCGGCAGTACATATTTGCCATCGATATCTTCGAGGTAGCAGCTCAGACATGTGTCTCGCAGCGCCTGCGGTAATTGTTCCGGCTGGACATCCCAGGTCTTGATCCGATACTGCTTGAACAGCCGGTGCTGGGCAAAGGCTTCGAGCGCCCGCACCAACGCCCGCATGGCTGCCTCCGTATCATGGGCGACGTGAAGCCGCCGGCCGGCATGTGCAAGCAAATCAAAGGCGAGAAGTTCCTTGACCTCGGCCGGATCAAGAACGAGCTTTTCCAAGAACCCGGCATTGGCTTTGATCGCCGGAATGACTCCCTTCAATCCCGGAGGCCCGCCGAACAACGACGCCATTTCGATCGCCTTGACGGCGCTTTTCAGCTTCTCCCAGGCCTGACGATGGTGAAAGCGCTCCCACAGATCGTAGCCATCAGCGAGATCGGCGAAGGCACGATAGAGCGGCTTCTGTCCACCGCTCACGCGGGTTTCAATCCGTCGAAACACGGCCGCTGCACCCACAAACGCACCGCGATTGAACAGCTCAAAAGCTTCTCGCCTCGCGCCTTCAGCCGCTTCATCCCATGGATTGATCGAAACCCACAGGCGTTCACGACCTTCGAGATCGACCGTCTCGCCTTCTCGTCCCTCTTTGAGTCCGACCAGCGACACGATGCGTGAGGTGAACGGCGTCGCGGCAAGGAGGAGGGCGCCGGCCATTGAGGCCGTAGCGCCGGTCATGTCCACCACCAAGGCGCCAGGGTCGATCTCCCAAGCGCGAAGCATCGCGGGAAGAGACCGCGAGATCGTCTGGTAACAGGAAGGGAAGTGCTCCGCATCCGAAAGCAACACCCAGTCCCAACGACGGGGCAATTGACTGATGCGCGGCTGGACGTCCGTTTCCACGAGCGCTTTCTCCGACTCGGGCACCACGAAACAGAGACATTCCGGGCGCAGGCGATTGATCGAGTACACGGCCGGAGCAAGCTCTCCGGTCAGAGCCACGACCAGAGCAGCAACTGGTTGGTCTTGAGCCATTTCGGCGGACTATACCATGGAGGAGAGTGCAGATGCCCGCTCACGGCTAATCACATCCTGACGGCCGGCTGGGAGGCCATTGCGTTTGACAGGCCTGGACCCCTCGCCTAGAATTGCCTCCATGCGTGAATTTGTCCTTCAAGCGTTCAGCGACAGTGCGGCGGTGAAGCAGCAGTTCGTGCGCGAGCACGCCGACCGTATTGTGGAAGTGGCGAAGCTCATCGTCAGAGCGTTCCGCGAAGGTCATAAGATATTACTGTTCGGCAACGGAGGCAGCGCAACGGATGCCGCTCATGTGGCAGCGGAATTCGTCGGCCGGTACCAACGCGAGCGCATGCCTTTGCCGGCGATCGCGCTGGCCACCGACATTGCCGCGATCACGTGCATCGCGAACGACTATGGGTTTGACGAGTTGTTCGCCCGCCAAGTGCGCGCTCATGGACAGAAGGGCGACATCGCCATCGCGATCAGCACCAGTGGAAATTCGGCGAACGTCCTCAAAGGCGTGGAAGCGGCCAAGGCCTGTGGGATGACCACTGTGGCGTGGACCGGCGGCACAGGCGGCAAGCTGGCCCCGTTGGTCGACTTCCCCTTCGTCGTCCCGTCAACCGTCACTGCACGGATTCAAGAGAGTCACATTACGCTCGGGCACGTGCTCTGCGAGCTGACAGAGGAAGAGTTCCTTGGCAAAGCCTCCTGACCGGACCATCCGCACCCCTCGCCTGATCTCCCCGATCAATGTTTCCGATTTAAAGACGTACCCGCTCAAAAAACGGCATAGCAAGGTGCGGGTCTCTGATTTTGCCAGGCCGTGGCGGCGCGGAGGCAGCTTCAGCCTCTTCTATCGCGCGCTTCCCGATATTCTCGCCGTGAAAACCCTACGCGCCGTCGCCAGTGCCATTGCTCGAGCCCATCGCAAGCGCCGGCCGGTGATCCTCGGCATCGGCGCTCACGTGATCAAAGTCGGGCTCACGCCCATACTGGTCAGCTGGATGGAGCAGGGACTCGTGACTGCGGTGGCCATGAACGGTGCCGGCATCATTCATGACTTTGAGCTCGCCTTCATGGGCCATACGTCCGAGGAAGTCGACGACGAGATCGATGACGGACGATTCGGCATGGCGGAAGATACCAGCCGCCTCCTCAATGAAGCGATCGCAGAAGGCCATCGGGGCGGTCAGGGTCTGGGCGAAGCGGTGGGTGGTTACATACACCGCTCGAAAGGACGGTTTCCGAACCGGGCCACGAGCATTCTGGCCACCGGTGCCAAGCTCGGCATTCCGGTCACCGTCCATGTCGCCGTGGGCACCGACATCATTCATATGCACCCTGCGGCGGATGGCGCGGCCATCGGCGCGACGTCGCTGTTGGACTTTCGGCGCCTGGCCGCGGTGGTCTCCCGGATGGAAGGCGGCGTGTACTTGAACATCGGCTCCGCCGTCGTCCTGCCGGAAGTGTTTCTCAAAACCATCTCTCTCGGACGTAATCTCGGTCATCCCCTCTCCAACATCACCACTGTCAATATGGACTTTATCTCTCATTATCGACCGCTCACCAATGTTGTCAGACGCCCCACCCAAAAAGGCGGCAAGGGCTATTCGCTGATCGGTCATCATGAAATCATGTTACCCTTGCTCGTGGCCGCCGTGGCAGAAGAGCTGGGGTCTCGACGCGCATGACCCTGCATGCCCATCCTCCCTTGACGTCGTCGCAACTGATCGAGATATGGAGCCGTCTCAATCGTCGCTATTTTGACGGCGCCCTTCCTTCGATCGCACTGGTCTGGAGCAGACGGCTGACGGCTTCCGTCGGAATGTTCGTCAGCCGGGCCGGTCCCCGCTCAACGTGGGGCGAGAATGCGACGTCCAAGACCTCCAAACGGGAAATCCGTCTTTCGCTTCCCCTGTTGACGCCCTTGATGGCGCGCACGCCATTCGGCGAGAACGAACTCATCAGTACAGTCGCGCACGAGATGATCCACCAGTGGCAGTACGACATCTTGAAGCGGCGTCCGAATCACGGACCGGATTTTCTCCGAAAGATGCGGGAGATGAACCATGACGGCACCCTCGCCGTGACCGTCTACCATGCGTTGAGGATGGAAGTGCAGGCTCTTTCCCGCTTTGCTTGGCGTTGCGGGCGATGCGGACGCATCTACCGCCGCCAGCGACGGACGATCCAGCCCCGCCGGCACCATTGCGGGAGCTGCCGTGGGGCTCTTCATGAGGTGTCGTCGACGGACTTCGCACCGCCGGCGCCGTCCGAGGCGTGCAGGGCCAAGCCCTCTCGCACATCCGACCTGCCAAGGCAACTGGAACTGGATTTTTCTTGGGCAACCCATTAGGCTTTCCTTCCCTTCACCACATTTCGGTGTCCGATGCCCAGATGGCCGCGTCAGATTCTGTTTGGTGACGTGGACGCCATGTTCGCATCAGCGGCTGTCGTGAAAGACCCGCGTCTCGCCGGAAAACCGATTGCCGTCGGCGGACCGGCGCCGCGAGGCATCATCGCCGCAGCAAGCTATGCCGTCCGGGCATTCGGCGTCCGATCAGCCATGCCGACGGCCGAGGCGCAGCGGCTGTGCCCTGAACTCATCCTGATTCCACCGGACCGGCCCCTCTACCGCCGACTGCATGATGAGATGCGAACCGTTACCGACCGGCTGTTCCCGGCGACCGAATGGAGCAGCATCGACGAGTTCTACGCCGATACCACACACTTACAAACACGATATCCGGACCCCGCCGCGCTTGCTCAGTTGGTAAAGCGTTCCATCTTCAACGCGACCGGTCTCACTTGCACGATCGCGGTGGCGACCGGAAAGACCGTGGCAAAAATCGCCGCCGATCATTCTAAACCAGACGGCCTGGCTGTCATTGAACCCGACCAAGAGGCTTCATATGTGTTTCCTCTGGCACTCCGCGCGCTGCCGGGCATCGGACCGAAGACCGCCGCACGACTCGAGCCGTTCGGAATTCGGACGATTGGCGGTCTCTTGGATCCGCAATGGGACCGGATGCTCATGCGGATCTTCGGTTCGCGTCTGCAGTGGATAAGGGCGCTTGCTCAAGGATACGATCATGAGCCGGTGGTCGCCGATCGGGAATCCAAGAGCGCCAGCCATGAAACCACGTTTGAGCATGACACCGCGGATCTACTGTTTCTGGAAGAGATCTTGCGTGGATTCCTGCGCACACTGGCGCGGGACTTGCGCCAGGAAAACCTCGCGGCCGGCGGCTGCACCGTCAAGCTCAAGGACACTCGCTTCGCGATCAGGACGAGACAGCGGCGGTTTTCCCATCCGCTCAATTACGATCCCGAGATGTGGCCGACGGTGCAACAGGCGTTGCACGAGGTCATGAAACCGCAGACGCCGTACCGTCTCGCCGGTTTAGCGCTCTCCCCGCTCGTGCCGGCCCCCCCTGGCCTGTACGATCAACGCCGGAGCAAAGCGGTGCAGGCAATGGACGCCATCATCGCCAGACACGGCGCGGTCATCGGCTTGGGCGGAGTGGCCGAAGATGACCAGTAGGCACGTCATTCGTGATGCGTCGCTCATATCTCGTCGTTCGTCGTTCGCAAGCGAGAGACGCTTCACGCTTCACGCTTCAATGGCCACCTCTCTTTCTATCTGATTCCACAGTCGGTATGATGAGAGGATGCCGGAGAAAATCGTGACCGCGGCGCAGCTGATTCCCCTGCTCGAGCGGGCGCGTCGGGACAAGCAGCGCATCGTCTTCACGAACGGCTGCTTCGATCTTCTACACGTCGGTCACACGCGATATCTGAAGGCCGCCAAGGCGCTTGGCGATCTGCTCGTGGTAGGAGTCAACAGCGACGCTTCCGTTAAGAGCTTGAACAAGGCGTCCGATCGGCCGGTCGTGGGAGAAGACCAGCGAGCGGAAGTGCTCGCGGCCCTCGCCTGCGTCGACTATGTCGTTGTCTTCCCGGAGCCGGATCCTCTCAACCTGATCACGGCCCTGCAACCGGACGTGCTGGTCAAGGGCGGTGATTGGCCGGTCGATCGCATCATCGGACGCGAGGTCGTGGAACGGCGAGGAGGGACCGTCAAGACGATTGCGCTTGTGCCCGGCATGTCGACGACCGCTCTTATAGAACGAATCAGATCTCAACCTCGATAACAACCGTGTCACACGTCTCTTCCCTCTCAGGAGCGGTTCACTGTTGCGCCTCAATTGTAGACGCGCTCACCCGCAAGGGTGCGCGTTCTTGTCTGACGGGATTGCACGGATCCACGGCGGGATTCGCGTTAAGCCAGCTGATGCACCCGCAATCCGGCCAGCTCGGGTCGCAGCCTTGGTTGATCGTCACCAAAAGCGACGAAGCCGCGACGCGTCTTTTTGACGACCTGCGCTTTTATCACGACCTCTCTGGTCTGCCTGAAACGTCCCTCGCCCTCTTCCCACGTTGGGAAACGCTGCCCTACGAAGCGACCGCCCCGCATGTCAGTCTGATCGCCCGGCGCATGAACGCGCTCCATCAAATCCGCACGCTCTCGGCAGCCAAAGTCGTCACGTCGATCGATGCCCTCATGCAGCGGCTCATGCCGGTCGAGACATTTTCGCGCACGGTGCTGACGTTCAAGGTCGGTGTCTCGATGGAGCGCGAAGCCCTGACGGCCGGGCTTCTGAAGTTAGGATACCGCCGGGTCTCCGTCGTGGAAATTCCCGGGGAATTCAGCATTCGCGGCGGCATCGTCGATATCTTCTCCACGGCTTACGCCGACCCGTTGAGGGTGGAATTCCTCGGCGAAACGGTCGATTCCCTTCGACTGTTCGACCCTGCGACCCAGAAATCCACGGCCAAAATGGATCGCGCCACTGTGCTGCCGGCACGTGAATATGTGAGGGGTACAGACGCTCTCGATGCTCTCGCGCCGATCCCGGCGGACGCCGAATGGCGCGCGCCTGAACTGTATGGCGAGATGCAGACCCTCTTGGATTACTTTGAAGCCCAACCCTTGCTGGTTTTGGATCAACCGGCTTCCCTACAGCTATCTTGCAGTACCTTATGGGAACGGATCGACGACGGCTATCTGCGGCACAGCGACAAAGAAGAGACGAGGCCCTACCCGTCTCCAGAACGGCTCTTCCTCACGTGGCAGGACATCAGCGATCGCACGTCGGGCTGGACTCGACTCGCGCTCGAGCCCTTAGCTGAGGTCGATGAGTCCTGGCATCCGGTCCAGGCCTTTCCGGCACAAGTGCCGGCGAGCGCCGGGTTAGGGACGCGCGGCACACCCTTCAGCCAGACCCTCTCCATCCTGGAACGGTTACGGGACGGCTGTAGAGTCCTCCTTGTCGCCAGAAGCCGCGGACAGGTCGACCGCCTGCTTGCCCTGTTGCGCGAGCATGACGTGCCGGCGATTGAATGGTCTTCCTCCGGCTGGTCGACATCGGCGCAGACGCGTGCCCCCTTCTTCGTGCGGCATGGCGACCTGTCGGCCGGATTCTTGTCCTCCGAGCTAAAGCTGGCGATTTTGACGGAGGAAGAACTGTTTGCGAAAGGCACCCGCCACAAGCCACATGCCAAGACCAAGGCGGCGACGTTTTTGTCATCGCTCGAAGACCTCAATGTCGGCGATTACGTCGTGCATGTACAGCATGGCATCGCCAAGTATCGTGGGCTCAAGCGCCTTTCGGTCCAAGACTTCGACAGCGACTATCTCATTCTGGAGTTTTACGGCGGCGACACGCTCTATGTCCCTCTGGATCGGCTCAACCAGATTCAGCGATACAGCGGCGCCGAGGGCCATGTTCCTCGCCTGGACCGGCTCGGGGGGACGAGTTGGGCCAGAACCACGGCCCGGGTCAAGAAGGACATCGAGGAGATGGCGCAGGAGCTGATCGATCTCTATGCCAACCGCGAGCTGGCCCAGCGGCACTCGTATGGATACGACAGCACGCTGTATCACGAGTTCGAAGCCGCCTTCGAGTATGAGGAAACGCCCGACCAGCTCAAAGCCATCGAAGACATCACCCGCGACATGGCCTCAAGCAAGCCGATGGACCGGCTCGTCTGCGGGGACGTCGGATATGGGAAGACGGAGGTGGCCATGCGCGCCGCCTTCAAGGCAGTGGAAGACAACCGCCAGGTGGCGGTGTTGGTGCCGACCACGCTGCTGGCGCACCAGCACTATGACAACTTCGCAGAACGCTTTGCGCCCTTTCCCGCACGCGTGGCACTCTTGTCGCGCTTCCAATCCCCGAGGGAGGCCAAGGAGATCCTCAAAGAAGTCGCAGCAGGCTCCATCGACGTCGTCATCGGCACGCATCGTCTGCTGCAAAAGGATGTGCAGTTCCGCAACCTTGGGCTGGTCATCATCGACGAGGAACAGTGGTTCGGCGTGAAGCACAAGGAGCGCCTCAAAGAGCTACGCACGCAGGTGGACGTCCTGACGCTCACTGCCACGCCGATTCCTCGAACGTTGCAAATGGCCATGGCGAGCGTGCGCGATCTGTCGATCATCGACACGCCGCCGGCCGGCCGTTTGTCCATCCGCACTCAAGTCGTCCGCTCGAGCGACAAGCTCGTCCGGGAGGCTATTCTGCGCGAGCTGGGGCGAGGTGGTCAGACCTATTTCGTCCATAACCGCGTCGAGACGATCGAACGTACCGGCGCCTGGCTCCAGCAGATTGTCCCCGAAGCGCGCATCGTCATGGCACACGGCCAAATGGATGCCAAACCGCTGGAAGCGGTGATGCTCAAATTTTCCCGCCGCGAGGCGGACGTACTGGTGGCCTCGGCGATCATTCAATCGGGCATCGACGTGCCGAACGCTAACACGATCATCGTGAACCGAGCCGATACGTTTGGCTTGGCGCAGCTCTATCAACTCCGCGGGCGCGTCGGTCGCAGCGGCGATCAGGCCTATGCATACTTTCTGGTGCCCGACGAAGGCCAGCTGACGGAAGACGCGCAAAAGCGCCTCATGGCCATTCAACAATTCACCGAACTCGGCTCCGGCTTTCGTATCGCGGCGGCCGATCTGGAAATTCGCGGCGCAGGGAATCTGCTGGGAAGGCAGCAATCGGGGCACATCGCCGCCATTGGGTTGGATCTTTACATGCAGATGGTAGAACAAGCCGTCCAGCGGCTGAAGGGACAGGTTGTTGAGGAAGAGCCTGATCCCACCCTGCGATTGAACGTATCCGCATACATTCCGGAGGAGTACGTCGCGGACCCGCACCAGCGTCTCTCGTTGTACAAGCGGCTCTCCTCCTCCACGCAGGTCGGGGATCTTGCGCTCCTACACGGAGAGATCCAAGACCGCTTCGGATCGCCGCCGCAGGCGGTCGAGCGGCTGCTTGAAGTGATGCAGCTACGCCTTCAGGCCAAGGCGCTCCGTCTGGCCTCGATCGAGTTGAAAACAGGGTCGGTCGTGATCACGCTCGACGCAAAAGCTCGGGTCGCCCAGTCGGCGATCCAACGCCTCATAGACCGATATCCATCACGTATCCGGTTTCTCTCTCCGCTGGCATTTGAGCTCCAAATGCCGCATCAGGACTGGGCTTCCATCTTTCCGGAACTCACCGCAACCTTGCAAAGCCTCGGAGTCTGTGATACCAACAGCACAACGACATCGCCTTCACTCGATTGATCCCACGAGGATTCACGCTCCAATGCATCGATCACCGATGGGTTTTGCCGCTGCCTCGGCCGTCCTGCGGATGTGTCTGCCGGCGCTTGCGCTCGGTCTGCTGGCGCCGTGGGCCGGATGCACGCCGCCACAGGCGGAAGAGCGGGTGGTCGCCTTCGTCAACGGCAAGCCGATCACGCAGACTGAGTTCGACCATGAGTGGGCGGACCTTCCGGAAGCGACCAAAGCCCGCTACGAGAAGGAAGGCGGGCGCCAGGTCTTCTTGAGGGAACTCGTAGACCACGAACTCCTGTTGCAGGAAGCGCGCAAGCTCGGTCTCGATCAGAGCGACGTCATTCGCGACCGTGTGCGCCGCTATAAGGAAAAACTGTTGAAGGACGAGCTGCTCAAGGACCGGATGAAGACGACCGTCGAACTGACGAAGGAAGAGCTGGACCGGTACTATGAAGAGCACGCCGGCGAACTGTTGACCTCGCTGAAGGTGCGGGTGTCCCAAATGTTGCTGCCCAATTATCCCGCCGCCAAGGATCTCGAGACGCAGGTCAACCGAGGCGGAGACTTCGGCAAGTTCGCCCAACGGTATTCGGTCGATTACAAGACCAAGGCGAAAGGCGGCGATCTCGGCCCCTATAGGAAGGGACTGGTCATCCCGGAAGTCGACGACGTCATCAAGACCCTGAGGCCCGGCATGGTCAGCGCGCCCATCAAGACGGAGGCTGGCTACTATCTCGTCCAGATTACCGCTCTTGAACCTGAAATCATTCAGGCGGATCAGGCCAAGCGGGAGCGTCTGCGCCAGGAACTGCTGTATCTCAAACGAAAACAGTATTTCGACAGCGTGATCGCGGAAATCAAGGCCAAGGCTGTCGTCAGACTGGCCGATGGGTCCCATACGGTCGCCGACGGTTTGACCAAGCGGTAGCAGGCGGCTGCTTCCACATCCCTCGTTGATTCTGTACAATCACCCGGATACGTCGCGCGACCCGCAACCCGTTGCGTCGACAGGGTCATGATCATTTCGTCTCGCACATCTACTCGCGCCTCCATCGTCTTCACCCTGCTGATGGTCGTGGGCGCTTTCAGCGTGATGCGTCCGTCGTTCGCGGCGAAAGTCGAAGATCGCATCGTGGCGATCGTCAATTCCGATCTGATCATGTGGTCCGAGGTCAAACGGGAAATGGCGCCGGAACGCGAACGGCTCGAGAAGCAATACCGCGGAGAAGAGCTGTCCCGCCGCCTGCAGATGGTCGAAGCCATGGCCTTGACCACCATGATCGAGCGCCGCTTGCAGCTCCAGGAGGCGAAGGCCAGAAGCGTGGAAGTCGGAGATCAGGAAGTCAAACAGGCCGTGAAGCAGTTGATCCAGCAGGGTGAGAAAATCGATGAGAAGGATCCGGCCAGCACGAAGAGCGTGCGCGATCAGCTCACACTGCTTAGGGTCGTCGACCGGGAGGTTCGTAGCGGTGTGATGGTGGCGGACCCCGAGATGAAGCGGTACTACCAAGAGCATCGTGACCGCTTCGCGCTTCCGGAAGAGTATACGTTGAGCCAGATCTTGATCAAACCCCGTTCGTCCGACGAACTAGAAGGTGCAAGGGCGAAGGCGCGAGAGGTGATGACGCAGCTCAAGCAAGGCGAGTCGTTCGAGGACCTCGCACTTCAGTATTCCGACGGCCCCACCGCTCCGCGGGGCGGGCGATTGGGTCTGGTTCGTCAGGGCGAACTGCTGCCTGCGATCGAGCGAGGCGTCGCCAATCTCGTCCCTGGAGGCATTTCCGAGGTGGTCGAAAGCCCCGAGGGTCTGCACATCGTCCGGCTGGACGACAAGAAGCCGAAGCAGTTCCGTCCGTACGAAGAAGTGAGACAGGAAATCCAGGCACTGGTCTTTCAGCAAAAAAGCGAGGATATGTTTCAATCTTGGCTTGCAGATTTGAAAAACAAGGCCTACATCGAGATCAAGTTCGACAACGCTCCCTTAAAGCAGACCACAAGCGTTCCCGCCCCTCCCCCGTCACCGACGAGTAGGCCATAACGGGCGCGGCCAGTGCGAGTTCCTCCTCCAGGAGGCGGAGGGCCGCCATGCGCCCACTCGCGTTTAATTTATCGGCCTTGGTCGCCACCACCACCGGATCGTAGCCTATCGCGCGAAGCCATTGGAGCGTCTCCGGGTCACGCGATCCCACGACACGGCTTTCCACCAACATCACAACCGTGCATACGTGCTGGCGGCGTTCCAAGTATCCCTCGATCAGCGGCGCCCATTGCGCACGTTCCGCTTTCGAAACCTTGGCATAGCCATAACCGGGCAGATCGGCCAGCACGAAGCGCGGCAATTGCGGATCGTCTGTGGCGACCGTAAACAGGTTGATTGCGCGTGTTTTTCCTGGCGTGCGGCTGACCTTGGCCAGTCCCTTGCGTTGCAGCAGCGAATTGATGAGGGAGGACTTGCCCACGTTCGAGCGCCCGACGACGGCAATTTCAGGGAGAGAGCCGGTGGGAAATTGTTCTGGACCGGCGCAACTTCTGATAAACTCCGCCTTCAGGATTTTCACGAGATGTGTCATACGGATCTCGCATGCGGAAGTCAACCAAACGGCGTCGCAACCGCCTAGCGCTCATACTCGTGCTTTGCGTCGCGCTGCCGGCCGCGGCAATGGCGCTGCTGTGGCTGATCACGCTACCGGATGTCGCAACGCTGGCCACAACCAATCCTACGGCAACCGCCCTGATGGAAGCCCGGGAAGCGCAGGCAGAAGCCCAGGGCGAGCGCCTTGGCCGGCAGTGGATCTGGGTGCCTCTGTCACGGATGTCGCCTCATCTGCGCCGCGCCGTCGTGGTCGCCGAGGATGCCTCCTTCTTTACGCACGAAGGCTTTGATTGGGAGGGCATGAAAGACGCCGCGTTGTACGACCTTGAAAAGGGGGCGCTCAAGCGCGGGGGCAGCACCATCAGCCAGCAGCTCGCGAAAAACCTTTACCTGTCATCCGAACGATCGATGTTTAGAAAGGTTCAGGAGGCGTTGATCACCCGTTCGTTGGAGCACCACCTGACGAAGAAACGCATCCTCGAGTTGTATCTCAATGTCGCCGAATGGGGTACCGGGGTCTACGGAGCGGAAGCGGCGGCGCGGCATCACTTCAGAAAGTCGGCCTCCGATTTGACCGCAGATGAAGCCGCATGGCTGGCCGCCATCCTTCCCTCGCCCCGGCGCTATGATCCCTTGCGGAAAACGACCTCGCTCGTCCGACGATATGAGCGAGTGCTCCATCGCATGAGCCAGGCCCCCGGTCAGAACACGCGGGGCCAATAGGAAGGAGCGCGCCGGCTTTTGACGTCAGTCGCCGGCTGAGGAGTCACCCACCGCACGAAAATCCCGCTCGCCGAAGATCGCGGAATCATGAGTGTAGTGTTTAAATTCGAGGAGGTTCCTGGAAGGGTCCTCGAGGAAAAAGGTGTGATGCTCAATGCGGGTTCGAGGAAATCGGACTCGCGGGTGTTGATAAAACGTCAGTCCCTTCTCTTTGGCGCGGTCCGCCAGGGCTTGCCAAGGTTCCTTCGACAAGAACACCAGACCGAAATGACGGGGATAGATGCCCTTCTGTTCGCTCGGCATATCCTCTACCACATGAGCGACCAGTTGATGGTCGCCCAATCCGAACGTCACGGCGTGGCTCGATTCGCGCCCGAGTGTGCAGCCGAGCCCTTCGACATAGAAGCGCTTGGCCGCGTCGATGTCGTGGATTGGAAACGCCAAATGAAACAAGATGCCAGAACTCAAGATGACTTCCTTTGTGTGTATCTCATCGTGTCCAACGACCTCGAACAATGGGCTTGCCGGTTCCGTCCCACCAGCCGGCGGCCATGTGCAGGGTCACATGCGCGATCGAGAACTGCCCACGTGGTGTCATCACCAATGTACCAGCCGCGCCGTGGATTCGCGAGACCAGTTGGCGCAAGACTGCCGTAGCCGCCAGCCGCGGACTGTGGCCTGCGGCAAGCCGTTCACAGATGGTTTTGGCGACCGCCAAGCGGATGATACTCTCTCCGTGGCCTGTCATGGACACGGCTCCGCTGCGATTGTCTGCGTAGACGCCGCAGCCAATGAGCGGGGTATCTCCGATCCGTCCGGGCAGCATGGCATCGATGCCTCCGGTCGAGGCGCCTGCTGCAACGGTCCTGGAACGATCGAGAGCGACTGCGCCGACCGTCCCATGGCGGTCCATCCGGGTTCTCCGCTGGCTGAACACCCGCTCGTACGAACGCCGGCGGCCTTCAGGGGAGACGTGCCGTGTCAGATGGAATTGCCGGGCAAATTTTCCCGCCAGCGGTCCGGCCAGCAATACGTGGTCGGTCTCTTCCATAACCAGCCGTGCTGCGATTATCGGATGGAGGAAGCCTTCCAAGGAGGCGACCGCGCCTGCCCGCAGACCGGCTCCTTCCATAATAGAGGCGTCCATCCGTTGGACGCCGTCCAGCTGCCGTTTGGCGCCACGACCGGCATTGAAGAGGCCGGACTCTTCAAGCGCCTCGATGGTCCGTTCGACGGCCTTGAGCGCCGCCCCTCCCTGCCGGAGAACCGCATGACCGGCAGCCAGCGCCTCGGCAAGGCACGACGCCTGGCGCGGCGTCATTGCACGCCGGCCGGCGCCGCCGTGAGCGAGGATCAAGAGACGAGGATGGGTCAATTGAGGAGGAGGTCCTTGGCCTGCTGATAGGCCGGATTCTGCATGCGGTCGAGGTCGGACCGCACAAAACCCAATCCGGTCACGCAGAGCTCAAAGTTGTCGGAAAGCTTGGCGAACAGCGGCCGTTCGTCTTGCGCAGGCTGATCTGCCATTTGGGCGACGATCCCGTAGGAGCGCTTGCCCGTCTTCACGTAATCGACGAGGAAATCCTTGTGATACACCAAGCCCGCCGTTTTGAGGCGACGCAGGTACTCAGGGAATAATCCGGCCATGAACAGCGTAAAATCGCCGATGTGTTGGTGGACGTCACGTTCCCGGTCCAAGGACTGCGCTTCGAGCAAGACTTCGGATTCAAACAGGAGATCGACGACTGAATCGACCTGCTGTCCTTGCTTGTTCTTGATTCTGAACAACTGATCGGTGCGGGTGAAATCAACGAGCAGATTCGTGACGTAGCTGGTAACATTGAGATCCGGCCAGCCGAGGTGTTCCGTAAAGCTTTTCTCGGTCAAGGCGCTGAAGAGTTGTCGCAGCGGATGTCGAGCCGGGATGGAAGGACCCATCGCTCCCTCACACTGGATCACACAGTCCTTATTATAGCAGACTCCCGTCTGGAGGCCGCCAAAATCTAGTTTCGGCTGTCCAGCAGGAACGTGACCGGGCCGTCATTGACCAACTCGACCTTCATGTGCGCCGCGAAGACGCCCGTTTCCACCGTCGTGCCCTCTGCCTTCAATGCGGCCGATACCTCTTCATACCATCGTTTCGCTTCTTGAGGCGGCGCAGCCTCCTCGAAACCGGGACGCCGGCCGCTCTTGGTGTTGCCCAGCAGGGTGAACTGAGACACCAGGAGAATGGCGCCGCCCACATCGCCGAGTGAGCGGTTCATTTTTCCGGCGTCATCCGAAAAGATCCTCAGGCCGCGCAGTTTCTCGACCATGAACCGGCAATCCGCATCGCCGTCCCCTTTGGCGATGCCCAGCAGCACGAGCAACCCTGCGCCGATGACTCCAACGATGCGGCCCTCCACCTCGACGGACGCCCGCGTCACTCGCTGAACGACCGCTCTCATTGGTCCCTGTCAGACCGGCCCAACCGGGACAGCGAGCCCTCCAGCGCCAGCAATCTGCGCTTTGCCGGCAGTCCACAGGAGAATCCTCCGATCATCGCATCTTGCGCGACGACCCGGTGGCACGGCAGCACGATGGGCAAGGGGTTGGCGCCCACCGCCCCTCCGACGGCTCGAGCATAGTGTACCCCCCCGACCCGTGCCGCCAGACCTCGGTAGGACCATAGTTGGCCATAGGGGATTGCCTGTAGCGCCTTCCACACGCGCCGCTGGAATGCCGTACCTCGCGAAAAGTCGAGCACGAGATCGAAGGTGGTGCGACGACCCGCAAGATATTCGACCAGTTGCTTCCTCGCCTCCCGCAGCATGACGGATGAGGGTCGACGCCTGGGAGCGTCCTCGAGGCCTAAACCGGCGGCGACCGCCGCCTTTGAACGTTGCGGCAACACGATTGCGGCAAGGCCCCGTTTGGACTCCGCCAGACCCATCCATCCCCACGGCGTCGGGAAAATCAATGATGACTGGCGAGAGGCGGGAGGCAAGGGGCGAGAGGAACCACCTGTCTGATTCTTGAGGTCGATAACAGTTTTCGATGGCTTCATCTTTATTCCATTGCCCATTGATCATTGCCTATTGCCTATTGCCTCTTGCTTCTAACCTCGCTTCATCATCCTTAACTCATCACTGATCACGCATCACTGATCACTCATGACCCTTCGCCCATTGCCCCGCGCCCCTAGCCCCTCGCTTCTCGCCCAAGCTTTCGTTTGACCATGCCCCAGATGAGATCGAGCTCTTCCGAGCGCATCAAGGCATGGACGCCTAGGTATCCGCTCACGCTCAACCCAATCGCCACGCCGAGCATAACCGACTTTGCCGCCCACTCGCCCTCATGCGCCCAGACCTGTGCCCCGGCGACCCACAGGCAGGCGAGCACGAGCGGAAGGCAGGCGAGCATGACACGCCCCGCCGAGCGGCCGACCGACGTCCACTCGACCCCGCCGAGACGACGATTGAGTACGGTGACAAGAATGCCGCCGTTGACCATTCCCGCGAGCGCCGTCGCCAATGCCAAGCCCGGTGCGCCCAAGCGGGACATCAGGAGAAGCGAAAAGACGATGTTGGCGACCACGGCGACGGCCGCCGCAATGGCGGGGGTCTTCGTATCTTTGAGTGAATAGAACGCCGCGACAATGATCCGTACGCCACCGAACGCCCACAGGCCGACGGCATAGCAGAGTACCGTCATGGCCGTTTCAGCGGTATCACGCGCGGTGAACGTGCCATGCTCGAAAAAGAGGTGCACGATCGGCGTGCGCAGGAAAATCAGGCCGAGCATCGCCGGGAACATGATGAAGACGATCATCCGCAGGCCGAATCCAAGGGTCGTTCGGAGCTCCTCCATCGCACCGCGAGCCGCCTGCGCCGAGAGCGTTGGCAGGATCGCCATGGCCAGTGCGACCCCGAAGATGCCGAGGGGAAACTGAATCAGCCGCATGCCGTAAAAGAGATACGTCGGCGCGCCAGCGATGAACGAGGCCAAAATTGTGCTGATCGTCAAATTGACCTGCGTGACCGACATGCCAAGCAGCGACGGCACCATCAGTTGGCCGATCCGTTTCACGCCCGGATGGCCGGGTTCGAACCGGAATCCGAACAATAACCCACGCTTTCTGAGACTCGGAAGCTGCATCGCGAACTGCGCGGCTCCTCCTGCCACGACACCGATCGCCACGCCGAGAATCGGCTCATCCAAGTGCGGTGACAGGAACAGCGCGCAGCCGATGATACAGATGTTGAGGAACAACGCCGCGTAGGCGGGCACCGCGAAGGCCCGCACGGAATTCAATACGCCCATGGCCATCGCCGCGAGACTGATGAACAGCAGATAGGGGAACATCACGCGGGCCAGTAAGGTCGTCAATGCCAGCCTGTCGGGCGACGCGTGAAAGCCCGGCGCCAGCAACTGTACGAGCCACGGGGCGGCGATGATTCCCGCCACTGTCACGAGGGTAATGATGCTCAGCAGCGTGGTAAACGCCGCGCTGGCCAATTCCCAGGCCTCGCGCTTGGACTTCAGCGAATGGTACTCCGTGAAGACGGGAATAAAGGCCGCGGACATGGATCCTTCGGCAAACAATTCGCGCAGCAGACTGGGAATGCGAAAGGCGACGTAAAACGCATCGGCGGCAGGCGTGGCACCAAACAGCCGTGCGAGCACCATGTCGCGAATGAAGCCCAAGATGCGGCTGGAAAACGTGGCGAGGCCGATGACGCCGGCCGCTTTCACCAGCGAATGATTTTCCTGCTGTACTGGGACGGAAGAGACGGCGGTGTGATCGGCCATCGTTCGGGATTCTAGCAGGATCTCCGGAAAGTCTCTATTTTTAGCGCTCCGGCATCACTCAGCACTGATCATTCTTCCGGGTCCAGCACGAGGCGATTGGAGAGTTCATCGGGATTGTCTCCTGGGACAGCGGGACAGACCTGAGCGAGCAGGAGGCCGCATCGTTCAATGCCGGCGCAGAATCCTCCGGCAATGTCGTTCCGTTTGAGTTTGGCCACGACCGCTTCGACGACCTCGTTCCATTGCGCCGGCGTAATGCCCGGCCCGATGCCCACATCCGGCAACACACACACGCGATGCTCAAGGAGCGACACCATGAGGAGCACTCCGGTGCGCTGCCGCGTGCGGGAAAGACGGTGTTGCGCAAACGCCCGCTGGGCCCTCAACTCCACTTTGCCGCGCAGGCGATCTGTCGACGTCACCGACCGGATCACGGAAGCGAACGTGCCAAGCCATGAGCCCGCGGCATAGGCCAGTAAGGTGGCGAGAAGCACCCACGCGGTATGGACCGTCTGCCATGCCCACGCCACCCAAAGGCTTTCCCCCATCAACAAGGCCGTCAGCACCACCAGAGCCAGAGCCAGTCCGACACGATGTTGTGCGTCACGATAGAGCCCGGAACGAGCCACGAGCATCGGCACGATTTCCGCTCTCGTCCGCGCTTCAACAGCGCGCACAGCCTCGCTGATGCGGCTTTTCTCGTCCTCGCTCAGGTGCACGGGTTCACCAGTCACCACTGGCTCCTCCACCGCCGAAATCACCGCCCCCGCCGCTGAATCCTCCGCCTCCGAACGACCCGCCTCCACTCCATCCCCCTCCGCCGCTACTGTACCAGGCCCAGTCGTCGAATCCCGTGCGTCGTCGTCGCCCCCCGCCGGCGCTCAACACCGCCCAAAGGAGAGCGGCCGTCACACCGGCCGCCACCACCCCCCATGGAATGCTTGCAGCCTGTGCCACCATGAACGACAGCACGGCCCCGAGCAGCGCTCTCGCTCGCCGCAACCCCTGGCTGAGCACGATACCGGCCAGGAACCCAACAATGATGCCGAGCACCACGTAATGGAGGACATCTGTCTCTGTCGTTTCTCGGCGACGGATCTCATCGGCGGCCTCATACGTCCCTTCGATCGTTTTGAGAATCGCGTCCGTTCCAGCACGCACGCCACCCGGAATATCGCCTGCCTTGAAGCGAGGCACAATCTCCTGGCGAATGATGCGGGAGGAGCGAAGATCGGTCAGGGTGCCTTCGAGGCCATACCCCACTTCAATGCGGAGCTTTCTCTCCTTCAGCGCGACAAGCAACAGAACACCGTTGTCGGTGCCCTTGTGGCCGAGCTTCCATGTAGTGGCGACGCGATGGGAATACTCTTCCAGCGGCTCGCCTTCAAGCGAAGGAAGAATGAGCACCGCCACCTGATTGCCGGTTTTCTCTTCGTGGGCCTTGAGCCGATCAGTCAGTTGTTCTGCGTCATGGGCGGGCAAGACTTGGGCGAGATCCACGACTCGGCCGGTTAAGGAGGGGACATCCAGCGCAGAAGCGGGTAGAGGATTGAGCAGCAGCCCCAAGAAGACGATGAGCCGTGTCGGCGCTCGCCAGACACGGCTCAGACCATCGGCGTGCATCATTCGAGCGGATTCAGTTGAACTTGACCTCGGGCGGTTTGGCGACCGCCTTCTCGTCGGCAACGGTGAAGTTCGGCTTTTCCTCCATTTGGAGCAGGAATTTGGCCGTCAGATTCGTAGGAAAGTACCGGACCATTTTGTTGAACTCGGCGACCCGGTCGATATAGCGTTTGCGGGCGACAGCAATGCGGTTTTCGGTGCCTTCGAGCTGGCTTTGAAGGTCTCTGAAATTTTGATCGGCTTTGAGATTGGGATAGTTTTCAGCCACCGCGATGAGACGCCCCAACGCGGAGGTCAATCCGGCTTGCGCCTTCTGAAACTGCTCAAAGGCCGCCTGGTCTCTTAACATCTCAGGCGTCACCTGGATGCTGGTGGCTTTGGCTCGGGCCTCTACCACACCCTCAAGCGTCTCCTTCTCATGCGCCGCATAGCCCTTGACCGTGGCGACAAGGTTAGGAATGAGATCCGCCCGTCGCTGGTATTGATTGACCACCTCGCTCCAGGCAGCTTTGGTATCTTCATCAAGTCCTTGCAGGTCGTTGTAACCGCAACCGTACACGCTTGCGGTGATCAGCACGCTAAGCACGATCATGCGCCCATTGCCCATTGCCGTCCTCCCTCCCATGAAGGTGCACAGAGCGTCATGCTATCACGCAGATTCACGCGAAGATAGCGAACGCTCGCCGGCCGATGTCGCTCAGTTACTGGGTTTCGTCTAACCCGACATGTCCCCGCAAGACATTATAATCGTACGCCCGCTGGCCGCTGCGTCGCACACCGGGATCAGTGGCTTCCATCTCCGCGATCAGACGGGCCACGGCCTCACGTGTGGCCGGAGAGGCCGCCGCGTGTCGGGGCGTCTGTCCTCCCAGGAGTCGATGCGGTTGATCCGACCATTCCAGGTAGGCCTTTTCCAGAAAGGCTCGAAGCATGGCCCGATCGTCGTCGTGAGAGACAACCACCGTCACCGGTTGATTCGACTGCAGTTCTTCCAGGGCGACACGGTGATACGGCGGCGTCAGCGTCTCACTGCGAAAGTGCAGTGCGAACCCGAAGGCCCCCGCCAGCCGATGCTTGATGTCATTCAAGCGGTCGCGATTATCGCATTCGACGATGAGTTGTGACGACGTGAGCGTCAGGCGGGCCACGATGCTCGTCTCATGCGAAGACTCGGCTCTCTGAATCCACTGTTTCGCCTTGAGCGCATAGCCTTCCCGTTCTCCTTCTCCTGCCTGGGAAGCCGGGGGCTGCGCTCGCCACTCCTCCATGCCCGACAGCCCCTCGGCAAAGAATCGATACTCATGGTGATCGTACAAGGCCATGGCGTAGAGATATGGCTCGCCGTTAGGAGTACGGTATTGAATGTGCGTGACGGCATCGATCAGGGCGGTCACCCGCATCTCGGCGAACATCCACAACAGCACATAACCGAAGCGCTTGGTAAACTCCTGCCATTCGCCGAGCACGAGTTCCCCGGAGGACATCTCCATGCGCCGTTCCCACTCTCGGGTCTTGTCGTACAGCGTCTGGCCTTCCGAAGGAGACAGAACAAGTCCGCAGCCGGCCCAGACGGCGTGATGAGAGCCAGGGTGCTTGGGGTCACGAATCACACGCGTCAAAAGGACCTGCCCATGCGAAACATCCTTCGCGAAGTCTTCGTATGGCAGAACGAAGGTGGTGCCGTCCCCTACCGATCGAAGCGTCAACGGCGCATCTGGTGTCGCTGCTGTGAGGAGTTCCAGGAGATCGATGTGGGAATGCTTCAAGGGGTCGAGCCAGGCACGCTCCTCATCTGGAATGTGCTCGGTGATGACGTCTCGGAGCTGTTCGATCAGCGTTAATTGTCCGTCTTCCGGATAAAAATCGCAGAAGAGCGACAGATTTGCGAGTTCGGTTTCCTGAGGAAGCGCCGCAAGGACGGCCCCCGCGCCGTTCTCTACATACGGTCTTAGGGCTCGCGCGAGCCCCAATTCGCGCTGCTGGATGAATTCAGGCTGTCGTGAAAGCTGGTCGAGCCGCCCGAGCACGGCATCGAGGGAAACCGCAATCGGAACAAAGAATCCCGTGGTCTGTTCGTTCGCCAAATTCATGCGCAGGCGTTCCTCCTTTACAGCGGGCGCACCATGTGCGCATGTTCCTGTGCGCTGAACGCAGGATGTCGCACGGCCAATACTGGGATCGTTCCCCGCCGCAGCACGGCTTCTGTCACGCTTCCTGCGAACACGTGTGAGAGCCCCCGCCGCCCATGGGTGCCCATGACGATCAGGTGGCAAGACATTCTCTGGGCTACTTCAAGGATCGTGTCCGCGGGAGCGCCTCCTAACACCGACGTCTTCACAAGAAGCCCAGCAGCGATCAGCCCTGAGGACAACGCCTCGAGCCTCTCCGTTGCCTGCTTTCGTTTGTGTTGGCGCTCGTCCGGATGCTCGATCGAAAAATCAATCCCGTAACCGCCGGGCTCGAGGATGTGAAGCAGTTCTATCGATGCCCTGGCCTGATGGGCGACCATCCCGGCAAATTCGACGGCCTCCTGTGAGCACTCTGAAAAATCGGTTGGAACAAGAATGCGATTGAGCGACACTCCTTCCCCAGGTCGACCTTCCGGTTTGGGCATATGGACGGCTAGCACCGGACATGGCGCCATGCGAATCGTACGTTCGGCAGTGCTCCCCAACAGCACGTGGGCGAGGCCCGATTTGCCCCTCGTGCCGACAACGACCAAGTCGGTCTCTTCGGCGCGCGCCGCGGCTATGACTTCTTCGCTTGGAATCCCGGTTGCAATGCGCATTGTCGTCGCAATGCCTCGTTGCTGTGCCCGTCCTTTAAACTCCGCGAGCCGCGACGACGCGTCGTGCATTCTCTCGGTCAAATACTGTTTGTTGATGGCATACTCCGGATCCATACCAGGCGGGAACTCCAGGACGGTCATGACGGTGAGCTCAGCTTGCCAGGACGCCGCCAAGGCACAGGCATACTCCTCCGCTCGACGAGCCCAATCCGAAAAATCCGTGGCTAAGAGCAGCCGTTTAATCGATGTCCGTTTCACAAGACGATGTCTTTTCTCGGTTTCTGCCGCATAAGCGGAACAGTGAGCACCGCGCATCCCGCTGTCCGTACCACCTTGTCGGCCGTCGCTCCAAAAAAGATCTTTTCCATGCTATCGGATCTCCCTCCATAACTGCCAAGAACGACCAAGTCGACGCCCTCTCCGCGGGCGAACCTGGCGATTTCAACAAATGGCGTGCCCTCGACCACGAGTCTTCTGCTCACCTGGCCATCGGGATGAGACTTGAGGAGCTGTCTCATCTTGAGCCGAGCGTGATGGCGCAACCGTTTCCGCTGTGCCGCGGCATCTGAGGGGACGGCCAACAGTCCAAGACGATTAAAAGCGTCCACCGTGTTCACATCAATGACGTGCATCACCGTGACCTCGGCGGCTAACGCCTCCGCAAGCTCCAAGGCGACACGAAGGGCCTTCTCTGAACAGGAAGAGAAATCGACCGGAACGAGAATCCTTTTGAACAGAGGACCGACCATACCACGAGAAACACACAGCAAGGACAATGCCCATCTTGACACGGCAGCTTCGAGCCAAAAATGACCTCTTAGCGGCCGCGTCGAGCGCAAATGCTGACCGTGAGGGGAGCCATGCTACAGCAAGAGGCTCCGTCTGTGGCAGAACGGGGCAATCTTCCTGGTGATATTGCCCGATTTTTCAATTGCCTGGATACGAAGACCGACGGCACTGGAATTGCTGAAGTGCCTTTCAAGTGAGGTTGCGATGACGAAAGAAAAGTGGCTCTTGCTGGGGGCGCTGATCGTCGGCCTGTTGGTCGTGCTGTACGTGGTCTTCTTGTGTCCGTCCGATTGTCATTGAGGCCCGTTCTCGAAGAAGCAGCGGGCTAGAACCGCGGAAGAAAGGCGGGAGAATCATCTATGAGGACATTACTGGCAGTCGATGGGTCGGACAACGCCAATGAAGCCTTACGGCTCCTGAAATATCTTTCAATCGATCACCTCGTTGTCCTTCACGCGCTCAACGTCCCAAAGCCTGCGTATCCCATGATGGTGCCGGAAGTCGCCAACGAGCTTTATCACGAGATCGAACAAGGCATGCGCGCGGATGGCGAACGACTGCTCGATCGAACGATGTCTCTCCTTCCGTTCCACACGGGTCCCGTGACCAGAGTCCTTCGGGTCGGGTCGCCGGCTGAGGTCATCCTGACGACGACTGAGCAGGAAAAGATTCAGCTCATCGTGATGGGCGCGAGAGGTTTGGGACCCATCAAGGAGCGGCTCTTTGGCAGCGTCTCTCATCGTATCCTCACATCGGCACCCTGTGCGAAATTCATCGTGCCGGGCCCCGTGAAGACGATGCGGAAGGCCCTGCTGCCCTTGAAAAGTGGCTCGGATACCGAGGATGCCATTCGGCTTCTGCAGTTGAACCCGTTTCGAGAGTCCATCGAGCTGACGTTGGTGTCCGTGCTACCCCCCATCACTCCGTCCTGGGGCACGGCGGCCCTCGCGGCAGAGCCTCTGCAGGCAAGAGAGAAAGAGAACGCACAACTGTTTCTCGAGTCTGCGGCCAATCAGCTTCAACGGTTGGGGTACGCCACTCGAACCAGGGTGCTGATTGGAACACCGGTTGAATCGATCCTTGACCAAGCCAAGGGACAAGAAGTCGACGTCATTCTCATGGGATCGCGAGGCCGGCAAGGCATACGGCGCCTTGTACTCGGTAGCGTTTCACACGCCGTGTTGCACCACGCTCCGTGTCCGGTCCTGGTCTTCAATTGATCAAGCGGACACGCGCCTCTTTAACCTATTGGCCGTCGAAGGAGGCCGCAAAGCTATCGTCAGACGGAGGACTGCGGTCTACAGCTCTTAGCAGCAATTAGAGTGATCTCCAGCAGCCTGTGGCTCACTCACGTGAAATATGTTGAAGGACTCCCCAGGTCTCACCGTTTACTGTCCTATTTCGCAACACAGGTATCCTCTCACTCTGTGTTCTGACAGCCTTCAT
>DATIGH010000151.1:0-4853 GCA_035454845.1 Nitrospira sp. | reverse complement strand
TCTCCGGCGCCGGGAGCATGAAGTGACCATGATCAACAACGCGATCAACCAGGTGTTGAGTCGCACAATCGTCACCAGTTTGACCGTCGTGCTGGTCTTGATCCCATTGACCGTGGGGGGAGGAGAGGTGCTTCATGACTTTTCCTTGGCGCTGCTGTGGGGAGTCATCTTCGGGACCTATTCGTCCGTGTTCGTGGCTAGTCCGTTGCTTTTATTGTGGCCAGGCGGGTCCGGACGCCTCCTGAAGCGCGCCTGACCAGGTCGTAAAGGGACTCGAGATGCGTGTCAGGTCGGATATGGGCGGATAGACGCTGTTTTCAAGCACCGTGTAAGATACTGGCATTTCCCGATAGGCGGATCGGTCATGGCATTCTGGAGCCGTTTCCATAGCCTCCAGCGCAAGATCATCATGGCGATCGTGATGGTTGGCCTGCTGCCGCTCACACTCCTCCTGGGCCTGACCTACCTGGAAGAACGCCGCGCCCTGCGGGAAACGACCGGCACGAGTTTCAAAGAGGTGGCGGTGGACGCCGCCCGGCGGGTCGAAATGCATGTCACGCGCGTCATGAACGAGGGGCAGCAGCTTGCCACCACGCCCTTTCTGCGCACCGCCGTCAGCGAAGCCAACCGGACGTACGAAGATAAAGATCCCAAGCGCATCCAGGACATGATCAAGGACTGGCAGCAGCGCTGGAAGCAGCGCGACAAGCGCAGCGAGTTCCCGTTGTTCATCAACCGCATCGTGACCAATTATCTGATCCGCTGGCATGACATCCGGAAGTCGGATTACGTGGGAATTCTCGTGACCGACCAGCAAGGCGCGCTGGTCGTGAGCTCGATTCCTCAGGTCGACTACTTTTACGGCAAGGCGGCCTGGTGGCAGGCCGTAGTCAAAGGAGGCAGCCAGCAGCCCTACGTCAGCGAAATCATGTTCGACCCGTCATTCGGGACCCATGTCGTCGTGGTCGCGGCGCCGATCTTCGACGACTCGCAGAAAACGGTGATCGGCGCGGTCTCGGTTCTGCTCCGCCGGGACACGCTGTTCCACTCGATTGCAGACGTGACGATCGGCTCGACCGGTCACGCCATGCTCTTCACCTCCGACGGCACACTGGTCATCTGTCCCATTCTGGCACCGGAAGAACATTCGGTGAAGCCGGAGCTGATCAACGTGCTGGGAACACTCAAGTCCGGCTGGACGGTAGCGGCGGATGATTCGCACGGCAGCAAGGATTCCCTGCTCGGCTTCGCCCCGGTACGATTCAGTGAACCATTGGCACCCGGCAGCATCGGCGGCAAGCACTGGGTGACTGTGGTGCGGCAGGATCCGAAGGAGACGTTTGCCCCGCTGTCCGACCTTGTGGCGAAGGTGCTGCTCTACGGACTTGCCGTCCTGGCCGTGTTGTGGGGCACAGGCGTGTTGGCGGCGCGCCGGATTGCCCGGCCCATCCAACTGCTGCACGGCGGTGTTCAGGAGATCGGCACCGGACGCTTGGAGCGGAGGTTGGAACTCAAAACCGGGGATGAAATCGAGGAATTGGCCGATGCCTTCAATCAGATGGCCTCCAACCTCCAGCGTTCGTTTGGGCAGATCGAGCAGCGCATGAGGGAAGTGCGGGCCCTCGAGGAAAAATACCGCGACCTGATCGAGCATTCACCCGAAATGATCTATCAGCTCGACCGCAGCGGGCAATTCGTCCACGTGAACAAGACGGGCCTGGATAAACTCGGCTACCAGCTGAACGAGATGCTCCTGATGAAGCTCTGGGACGTGGTGCCTCGCGGGCAGGAACCGCGAGTGCTGCAATACTTGGAGCAGCTCATGGCTCAAGGGCAAAGCACGATGGAAACCGTCTTGCTGGCCAAGGATGGGCGCCCCATCGATGTCGAGATCCACGCGACGGCGCTCTTCGATGAAGAGCGCGGCGGCCTGGTGCATTCCCGTGCGTTCGTGCGTGACGTCACGGAACGTCATCGCCTCGAGCAGGAGCTGCAGCATTACACGTCGGGATTGGAGCAGGCCGTTTCCGAGCGCACTCAGCAGCTCGTCGCCTCGCAAGCGCGCTACAAGGCGCTGTTCGATCTGGTCGCCGATTCCGTGTTCATGGTGGACGAAACCGGGAGGGTGGTCGCCGTGAACAAGCGTGAAGAGCAAGCCCTCGGATACAGCGAGTCGAAGATCGTGGGAAGCCGCATGTCCGAAGTCGTCGTGCCTGCGCACCGGCAGGCGCTTGGCGCATGGCTGGCGGAAATCGGCACCGGCCAGCGGCAAGTCCCCACGCAGGAAATCACCGTGTACAACGCCGCAGGGCTCGAGACGCCCGTCGAAATGGATTTGATCCGCGTCGCCGGATCAGGACAAGTGCTGGTCATGGTGCAGATGCGCGACATCACCGATCGCAAGAAACTGGAACGGCAGCTGCAAACCTACCGCGAAGAGCTGGAAATGAAGGTCCGGGAACGGACGCGAGAAATCGAAGAAACAAAGCAGTACCTGGAAAATCTGCTCGAGAACGCCAACGACGTCATTTACACGCTGGATACCGAGCAGCGGTTTACCTACGTCAACAGCAAGGTCAACGTGTGGGGCTACCGCAAGGACGACCTGCTCGGCCGTCCGTATCTGGCGCTCTTGTCCCGCCGCCACCGGGGACGCCGGCTCAAGAATACCCTCGACATCGGCGCCAAACAGGTCTACGAGGTGGAAGTCATGACGCGGATGGGCGAGCCTCGTATGGTCATGGTCAGCGTGTCTCCGCTGCACGGCGCCGACGGCGAGATTTTGGGCGTGCTCGGCATCGCCCGCGACATGACCGAGACCAAGAAACTGGAGCAGCAGATCAGAAACTCCGAGAAGCTCGCATCGGTCGGCAAGCTGGCCGCCGGAGTGGCTCATGAAATCAACAATCCACTCGCCGGCATCCTGAACTGCCTCTACAACCTCCGCAAAGGGACGCTTTCACCCGCCCGGCAGGAAGAGTACTGGGTGTCGATGGAGGATGGCGTCCGGCGGGTTCAGAAGATCGTCCGGCAGCTGCTCGATTTTTCCCAACAGTACGAGCCCGAATTCAGCTCGACCGACATCAACCAGATCGTGGACCGGGTGCTCGTGCTGACGAATCATTTGTTCGCCCCCAACCTGATCCGCCTCGAGACGTTGTTAGGCCCTGCCTTGCCGAGTCTCATGGTGGATCGGCACATGATCGAGCAGGTCTTGATGAACCTGATTCTGAATGCCGTGCAAGCCATGAAAGGCGGCGGCGTCTTGACGATCAAGACCACTGTCGCCGAGGGCGTTTGCCGGGTGGAGGTCAGCGACACGGGTTCCGGCATTCCGCCGTCGGTGCTGCCGCGCATTTTCGATCCCTTCTTCACGACGAAGAGCGAAGGAGAGGGAACGGGGCTGGGCCTCTCCGTGAGTCTGGGCATTGCCGAGCGACATGGTGGTAAGATCCTGGTAGAAAGCGAAGTCGGGAAAGGAACGACGTTCACATTATGTCTGCCCTTATCGAGAGAGCGGTCATTGGTGGAAAGAGTGTCATGAAGGGGTTGGCCATCCTGTTGGTCGACGACGAGCCCCTGATGCGGCTCTCGATGGTCGACGCTCTGGAGGCGGTCGGCTACGACGTGCATGCGGCGGCGTCCGGCACGGAAGGACTCGAGGTGCTGCGCCAAAAGTCCTTCAATCTGGTCATCACCGACCTGCGGCTGCCCGGCGCGGACGGGCTTGCCATCCTCAAAGCCACGAAGGACAAATCGCCGGAGACCGAAGTGGTGATGATCACCGCACATGGATCCGTCGAGTCTGCGGTCGGTGCAATGAAGCTGGGCGCCTTCGACTACATCACCAAGCCATTCCAGATGGACGAGCTTCTGTTGATTGTCGAGCGCGTTGGAGGCGTCATCGCCTTGCGCCGTGAGAATCGCGATCTGAAAGAAACGTTGGAGAGCAAGTTCTGCTTCAGCGGCATTCTAGGCACCAACAGCCAGATGCGCGCAGTCCTGGACAAGATCAAGACTGTCGCAAGCACCGATTCGACGATCCTCATCCTGGGCGAGAGCGGCACCGGAAAAGAGCTTGTTGCGAACGCCATTCATCAGAACAGCGCTCGAAGCCACCATCCGCTGATCAAAGTCAGCTGCGCGGCCTTGCCGGAAACGTTGTTGGAGGCGGAGCTGTTCGGCCATGAGAAGGGTGCCTTCACCGGCGCCCTGCGGCAGCGGCGCGGCCGGTTCGAGCTGGCTCACCGCGGCACCCTGTTTCTCGATGAAATCGGAGAGATTTCACCGGTTGTGCAGGTCAAGCTGCTGCGGGTGCTGCAAGAGCGCAAATTCGAGCGGGTCGGCGGCAACGAGACTATCGACGTCGACGTCCGGGTGGTCTGTGCCACCCAAAAAGATCTCAAGAAAGAAGTCTCCCTAGGAAAATTTCGTGAAGACCTGTTCTATCGCTTGAACGTTGTCCAGGTCGTGATTCCGCCGCTCCGAAAGCGGCAGGAAGACACGATGGTCATCGCCGAGCACGTGTTGCAGACCTGTTCGATCAAGATGAACAAAAAGCTCAGGGGCTTTTCGTCCGTGTCGCGAGAGCTGCTGCTGCGCTATTCGTTTCCCGGCAATGTCCGTGAATTGGAAAACATGGTGGAGCGGGCCGTTGCATTGGGGCGTGAAGGAGAGGCGGTACAGCCACAAGATTTGTGCGGCTTCCAATCCTGTCCGTTCACCGGCGGCGTCGCACAGGATACGTGTGGCTTTTGCACTGAAGGTCTGACAGGGCAGAAACGGCAGGATCGGCCTCTGAACTCGCTCGCCGGGGCTCGAGAGGAATTCGAAAAGGACTACATTCTATCAGT
>DATIGH010000150.1:0-2509 GCA_035454845.1 Nitrospira sp. | reverse complement strand
CATGTTCTGCCCCATGGACATCCTCCCCTGCTTGATAATGATTCGCGACACAATCATACTGCCCGATAGATATACCCTACCCCGCCCGGGCAGACACAGATTCAGACCTCATATTTCACATCACCGGACTTCAGCCACGCCCTTACCGTTCGTTACCTGCCCGTCTAGGACCTCCCGGATGGTTCGATACAATTCATCGACGGCAGCCTCTTTCGTGAGCAGGACGGCCCCGCCGGCGTTGACAATTGCGCGGCGTGCCTCCTCTCCGGCATGCACGGAAAGTCCGATCACGACCGTTTCAGGCCATCGAGCTTTGATGCGGGCCGTGGCTTCGATGCCGTTCTTCTTCGGCATGTTGAGATCCATCACGACCAGCGCCGGGCGCAGTTGCTCCACGAGTTCGATCGCCTCTTCTCCATTCGAGCCTTCGCCAACGATCACGACATCCTCGTATGATTCCAATAGACTGCGAAGGCCTTGGCGGACCATCGTGTGGTCGTCGACCAGCAGGAGCCGAATCATGTGACCGGGCGGCGGATGAAACGGCGCATGCGGGATGTGAAAGACCGATTCCTCGGCTGGCTGTCCCGGCACGCCCGCACCTGACAAGACATCGGCCGAGGTGCCGGCCGCTGCCGGCGTTTTCTTCACCAGCGGCAACATCATGGTGACTGTCGTGCCTTCTCCCGGCCGGCTCTTCACCTCGAGCCGTCCGCCCATGGCCTGCATACGCTCTTTCACGCTGAACAGACCGAAGTGCTCGGTTTCCGACTTGGCCTCCATGGCGACCGGGTCGAATCCACGGCCTTCGTCCTGCACCTCGATGTGGAGTTCTTGGTCGGGATCCACCGTCAACGAGACGGTGGCCCGATCGGTCCCCGCATGTTTCGCGACATTTAAAAGAAGCTCCCGCACCGATTGAAACAAAAGAACTGCCTGATCGTCGGGCAGTGGCACCCGATCCTGCGAGACCCGCACGTCCACCAGCAGTCCGTGCAGCGGCATTTGCTTGGCTAGCCAATTGAGAGCCGACGGCAACCCCAACTCATCCAAGACGGGCGGGTTGAGCTTCGCCATCAACGACCGGGTGTACTCACCGGCTTTTTCGAGCAGATTGTCGACTTCGCCCACCAATTGCTGCACGTCGGCCGGTTGTGTAGAGACCTTCTGGCGGAGCTGGCTGATCTTGATGCGTCCCAGCGCCAGTATTTGAGCAAGATAGTCGTGAAGCTCCGACGCCAGCCGCTTCCGCTCCCGTTGCTCCGCGAGCGTCAGTTCGCTGGCGAGCGCCTGAAGCCGGTGATTCGATGCCACGAGATCGCGCGTGCGCTCGGCGACGCGCTGTTCCAAGTCGGCATTCAACCGGCGCAGCGCCTCCTCCGCACGCTTGCGCTGGCCCAATTCCATCTCCAAAGCATGATTGGCGACCTTGAGCTGAGCCGTCCTCGACGCAATGCGCAGCTCCAAGTCCGCATTGAGTGAGACGATCGCGTTGCGGGCAGCGGTGTGCTCCTCCCGCAACCGGCGCTGCTCGAGCGCATGACGCACCGCCTCGCCCAACCGGCCGAGTCGATCTTTCAATAGATAATCCGCCGCCCCTCCTCGCATGAGCGCCACGGCCTCTTCGTCACCGATGGCATGGGACACGATGATGAAAGGAACGCCCAGGTCGCTTTCCTGCGCGAGCCGCAGAGCCTCGGACGAGCTGAAATGCGGCAGGTTGTGATCGTAGATGATGACGTCCGGGCGCTCTTCCACCAACCCACTCATGAACGCCTCGCGTGTATCCACCCGGCGGACTTGCGGGTCGAACCCGCTTTTCCGCAATTCGCGGATAACGAGCTCAGCGTCGGCGGGATCATCCTCGACGATCAAGAGACGCAACGTTGCCATAGCCCACACTCCTTCCGAGGTTCGGTTCATGATGGGGAACCCGCCGCCGGCTCATCGGGCATCTGATTGAGCAACATCCAATACAGACCCAGCTGCCGGACGGCATCGCTGAATTGCGGGAAGTCCACCGGTTTGACGACGTAGCTGTTGACACCGTAATTGTAACTCTTGGCCAGATCCTGTTCTTCCCGTGAGGAAGTCAGGACGACGATCGGGATATGCTTCGTGCGTGGATCGGTTTTGCACCTTTGTAAAATTTCCAACCCGTCGACTTTCGGCAGCTTGAGATCGAGGAGAATGAGGCGGGTGTTGTGGCAGGGGTTCCCCTTCTCATACCGCCCGGTTGAGAACAAACACTCCAACGCCTCTTCTCCGTCTCGCACGACGTGAATCTTATTCGCAATGTGCTGCTTCTGAAAGGCGCGCAACGTGATCTCGACGTCCTCTGGATTGTCTTCGATCAACAAAATCTCTGTTCCGTTGCTCATCGCGTGGCCTTTCGTAAAGAGAAGAAAATCGTCGCGCCGCCATCGACCTTGCCCTCCGCCCAGACGCGTCCGCCGTGTCGCTGCACGATGCGCTGCACGATAGCCAGGCCGACGCCGGTCCCTTCGAA
>DATIGH010000149.1:0-3104 GCA_035454845.1 Nitrospira sp. | reverse complement strand
GACAAATCCGCCCTCAGTCCGTTGGCTGCCTGCCATTCCGGATTGAAGAGCTTTGATTGATACTTGGCGCCGGAGTCGCAAAGGATCGTCGCGATGGTCTGGCCCGGTCCACGCTCGAGGGCCAACCGCACCGCCCCGGCGATGTTGATGCCGGAAGACAGGCCGAGAAAAAGCCCTTCCTCCCGCATAAGCTGGTAAAGGATGGTGAGCGCCTCCTGGTCGGGAATGCGCCACGCGCGGTCCACGGACAGTCCCTCAAGGTTTTTGGTCACGCGGGATTGGCCGATACCTTCAGCAAAGGAATCACCGTCGTTCGTGTCCGTGTTGCCGTTAATGAACCACGACCACATAGCCGAGCCGTAGGGGTCGGCGCAGCCGATGACGATTGTTGGATTGCGCTCCTTGAGATACGACGTGGTTCCGGCCAGCGTGCCGCCGGAACCGACAGTGGAAACAAACGCACTGACCTGCCCGGCGGTTTGCTTCCAGATTTCCGGCCCGGTGGTCCGGTAGTGCGCGAGACGGTTGGCGGTGTTATCGAATTGGTTCGCCCAGAACCAGCCCTTCTCCTCGGCCAGGCGCCGGGCAACGTGGTTGTAGTTGTCTGGATGGGAGTACGGCTTCTCCGGCACGATGAGAACCTCCGCGCCCAGCGTGCGCAGGAGGTCGATCTTTTCTCGCGACTGGGTTTCTGGAATGACGATCAGACTACGGTAGCCGCGGGCGTGGCCCATAACCGTAAGGCCGATGCCGGTGTTCCCACCTGTCCCCTCGACGATGGTGCCACCGGACTTTAGTAGCCCTCTAGCCTCGGCGTCCTCGATAATACTCAGTGCGACTCGATCCTTCACCGATCCGCCGGGGTTCATGAATTCGGCCTTGCCAAGGATTTCGCAGCCGGTCAGCTCCGAAACGCGGCGCAGGCGAATGAGCGGGGTCTTGCCGACGTGGCGATCCACCCCATGGTATTGTGATGCGTTCATCGATTACTTTGCAGAAGGCTTTGCCTTACTCCTTAAAGTAATCTGCTAACAATCGGTGAGTCAAACTGAGCGTGCTCCGGCGTCTGCGGGAAAAACACGGGGACGTTCTGGTTTTCTGCGTCACTCGTCGTAGCAAGCCTGCCGGTTGCATTTCGGTGTAACGCTGGCATTTCGTCGGGTCCGATGCGTTTTCCTCCTTGACCACTCTCCTTCATTCCGCGTAGAAGCGCCCATGGACTGCACTTCCGCCCCATGGCCCGTCCGCTTCGCATCGAATCTCTCGGCGCCGTGTACCAGGTGACGAGTCGCGGCCATGCCCGACAGACACCGTGGCGGATGATCGCAATCGCAGCCAGTGGAGAAGTTTGCTATACTTGTCTCCAGGGAGATCAATTTCAATGAAGGAACAATTGACCGCTGTGTTTCAGGAAGTCCCAGAAGGGTATATCGCGTTTGTCGAAGAGTTGCCCGGCGCGAATAGCCAAGGAGATACACTTGAGGAAGCCAGAACCAATCTTCAGGAAGCTGTCCAACTAGTTTTGGAATCCAACCGTGCACTCGCTGAAGAAATGCTTCGCAATAAGTCGGTAATCCGCGAGCCTATTGCCTCGATTACATGAAACGGATCGATCTGATCCGTCACCTCGAACGACACGGCGTCCAGTGTTTCGTGAAGGCGGCAGTCACAGCGTCTACGTAAACCGATCCGCCGGTAAAACATCCACCGTTCCTCGCCATCGAGAGATCAACGACTTCCTTGCTCAGAAAATCTGCAAGGATTTAGAGGTTCCAAAACCGTAACGGCAGTTGATCAGGTTTCTGCGCGATGCCTCTGAAGGAAAGAACAGGGACATTCTGGTTTTTGACGTCACTAGCCGGGAAGAAAGGATCAGGTCTTGGCATCGCCCGCTGAGTTTGTGGCGAGGCGTCAGCCAGCATCTCAGGGCCTACGTCGGTCCGCGGCCTTCCTTTTCGATCTTGAGTTTCTTGGACAGAACTTCTGCCTGCACCACAATCTTGCAATGCTCGCAAATCCAGTGACCATGCGACAGCGCAGGTCCCAACTGTCCGCAGAGAAGGCAGTGACTGGGCTCTGTTGCCATCGCTTTATTTTTATTTTTTGGCTCGGCCATGGTGCCCCTCCCGAGTCGTCGGCCTGTTGTACAAGCCTGGATCGCTCAGAGACCTGCGACGAGACATTCTATATTTCATGATTAGACTCAACCCGCGCACGGAGCATGGCAATTTAGTCATAGGCTTCCCGACGATGGCGAACAGCGGTAATGTCGATTCGCCGTTCCTTGTCGAGAATTGAGTAAATAACTCGGTAATCTCCGACGCGGATTCGCCATAAGTATCCTCACCGGTTAGCTTGCGAGCACCGTGCGGACGAGGGGCGTCTGCGAGTGATTCGATCTTTGGGAGAATACGGCGGATGACGGCAGGGTCAAGGACTTCCAATTCGTGGCGTGCTGAGCGGGCAAATACGATGCTGTACTCACCCACGAAGCTTTCCTGCCCGACGGAGGCGATCCTTTACAGTATCCAAAGTTTCTCGCGGTTCGCGAGCGCGATTGCGCGCAACGACGCTGTCATAGAAGTCTTCCCAAAGTTGGCCATGTCGCTTTAGATCAAT
This sequence comes from Nitrospira sp., assembly GCA_035454845.1. Taxonomy (GTDB): domain Bacteria; phylum Nitrospirota; class Nitrospiria; order Nitrospirales; family Nitrospiraceae; genus Nitrospira_C. The sequence continues at coordinate 485 of DATIGH010000149.1, read as the reverse complement.
TAGGACGGCAGTCTTTTGGCCTCGCTTGTTGGTCACGAAATCAATGCCTTTCATTGCGTCTCCTCACATATCTTGTCACCTGGTAAAACTAGCCGCAATCACCTTAAAACGCAAGATGTCCTTCCTGTCGGGCTGAAACAAAGGGGTCGCGTTGGCTGAAACAAAGGGGTCGGGAGTCTTTGTTTCTGGCGCGTTGAGCAAGGCGGGCGCGCATCGAATCGATCCCATGCGTGACGGACGAAACGAGCAAGATGACGACCATCCACATCCTGCCTTGGAGCAACGAGGTAGATGACTGAAGCGCTACCGAGCGATCTCCACACCGACGGTTTTCATGATGGCGTTGTAGAGCTTGTCGACGGCTGCTTCTTTGGTCAAAAGACATGCCGCGCCCGCTTTCAGCATGGCTTTCTCATTGTTCGCATCTGCGTTGACCGACAGGCCAATCACGACTATTTCAGGATGCCGGGCTTTAATGATGGTGG
>DATIGH010000148.1:0-8765 GCA_035454845.1 Nitrospira sp. | reverse complement strand
GTATTTTGCGCGGCCGGGACCTGGATCATTCTCAAAGTTGTGGATCGGATCGTGGGACTGCGCGTCCTGCCGGAGGAGGAGCGCATGGGATTGGATCTCAGTCAACATGATGAGCGGGCCTATTCGTGATGCTCAAAAACGAGTGGAAGGAGGTTGTCATGGATATGGATAGGACGTTGTCGACGAGCGAAAAGCGATTGCTTCAGGTGTTACGGGAGAAGGGACCGCAGACGCTCGATTGTCTTTGCGAACTGCCCGACTTGAATTGGGCGCAGGTGCTGCTCAGCGTCGATCACTTGAGCCGGTCCAGAGAAGTCTCGTTGGAACTGATCGGCCGCAACGAATATCAAGTCTCGTTGGCAGCCGCACGATCGTGAGCCCACAAGACGACCAAACGCTGTGGCTGCTGGTCTCGACGACGCTGCTCACCCTGGCTGTAGTGGGGATCGCGCTCTTTTACGGCGGCATGGTGAGAAAGAAAAATGTCATGAACACGATCGCGCTGCCGTTTGTCGCGCTGGCTGGCGTGTCGTTCGTGTGGTGTCTTGTCGGCAACAGTTGGGCGGCTTGGAACGGGACTGAGGGCGTCATGGACCAGGAGAATCCGCTCGTACCGCTCTATCGAGGGATGATGGCGTCCGTGGCGCTCGCTCTGGTGGCCGGCGGAGTCGTCGAGCGCATCCGCTTTTCGTTCTTTCTTGTGTTCGGACTCTGTTGGGTCGCAGGCGTCTATGTACCGTTGTCGCAGTCGATATGGGGAGGGGGGTGGCTGGCCAATCTGGGAGGCTTGGATTTTGCCGGCGGCGCGGTGATCCACATCAGCGCCGGAGTCACGGCCTTGGTCATGGCTGTCGTCATCGGGCCCCGGCAAGGGTACGGGCGCATCGAGATGATGCCGAACCATCTGCCGATGTCTTTTTGCGGCGCGGCCTTCATGTGGGTGGGGTGGTTCGGGTTTACAGGTGTCGCCTCACCGACGTCGCTGGCGACGGTCACGAGCGCCTTCGTGACGATCCAGTTGTCGACGATCGCCGCTGCGCTTGCCTGGATGGCAGTTGAATGGCTGCAGCGCGATAAGCCGACCGCCTTAGGAGTGATGAGCGGTGCGGTCGCGGGCTTGGTGGCCATTGCACCGGGCGCAGGCTATGTCAGTCCATTAGCATCCCTCGTGATTGGGGTCGGCGCAGGCGTGTTGTGCTACATGGTCGTCAATTACGTCAAGCTCATCCTGGGATACGACGATTCACTTGATGTCTTCGGGATGCATGGGGTCGGAGGAACCTGGGGGATGATCGCGACCGGGCTGTTTGCCTCGGTGGAAGTCAACGCAGCGGGAAGCGACGGGCTGTTCTACGGCTATCCCTATCAGTTTTTCGTTCAGGTTGTTGCCGCCCTCGCCGCGTGGGTGGTGGCCGGTGTCATGACATGGCTGCTGGTAAAGGCGCTCATGATGATCATGACGCCGCGAATCGACGAGGAGGGAGAGGCCATTGGATTGGACCTTCATCAGCATGGCGAAAAAGGGTATTCGTAAAACGTTTGACGCTTCACGTTTCACGCTTCACGAGGTTTGAGTATGGCCATTGTGCACGATGACGTGGGACGGCGCCGGTTTCTGAGTCAGGCAGTCATGGGCTTCGGGATATTGTTCGGAATCGGCACGCTCGGCTTCCGCTTCCTGCAGTTTCTCGTACCGATGCGGACCCAGAAAGAAGCCCAAACGGTGCTGATCGGTGCCGAGTCCCGCATTCCGCTTGGAGAGGCCGTGCCGATGGATCTCGGCGGCCACAAGATTCTCGTCCTCAAAACCGAAGAGGGCGTGACAGCATTTTCCCGGCGCTGTACCGATCTGGGCTGTCTTGTGTCATGGAACAAGGAGCGCGCGCAGTTCGTTTGCCCCTGTCATCAAGGCACCTTCGACCGGACGGGCCTGAACATTGCCGGACCCCCACCACGTCCGCTTGACCGGTTGCAGATCATCACACGCGGAGACCAGTTGTACGTCACTATGCAGAGTGTGTAGCGGTCAGCGATCAGCCGTCAGCTTCGGAACCTGACAATCTGAGCGCTGATGGCTGACAGCTGAAGGCGAAAAGTGAAGGATGGGCAGGCTGTATCAATGACGACTCAAGCCGCACACAGCGAGCCGACTCAAAAATCGAACAGCTGGATCGACTACATCCAGAAGGATCTGCCGCAGCATCTGGACTGGTGGCCCTACACGCTCGGGGCGCTGCCTCTGACCCTCTTCGGCCTACTGGTCGCGACCGGCCTGCTGCTGACGTTTTACTACGTCCCGTCACCGGATCAAGCCTATGAAAGCGTCGATCACATTACCAATGACATTTACCTCGGATGGTTCGTGCGGGGCCTGCACAAAACCTCGGTGGATCTCATGATTCTGTTTTTGTTTTTCCACGTCATCCGCGTGTTCATCACCCGCGCCTATCGAACGCCCGGCGAACTCAAGTGGGTCAGTGGCTCGATCGTGCTTTTCGTCACCCTCGCGATGGGCTTCACCGGCTACTGTCTTGTCTTCGACAACGTCTCCTATTGGGGCATGACGGTCGTAACCAATATGATCGGCACGCTTCCTCTGATCGGCACTCCATTGCTCTATCTGCTGCGGGGCGGCGAGGAGGTCTCTGGTATCACGTTATTGAGGCTGTACGATCTTCATACCAAGCTGTTACCCGTTCTATTGGGCGGGCTGGTAATCGGCCACGTGGTGATCGTGCGCCTGCTGGGATTTGCGGATGTGAAGGGAAGTCGAGGGTTCCACCCCTTCTACCCCGAGCACACCTTGAAAATGGGGGTCTTCGCGGCTGGTCTGCTGCTCTTGATCGTCAATGTCGCCATGATTTTTCCGCCCGGGCTCGGCCCGCCGGCCAATCCCCAGGAAGTGGCGTCTGACGTCTCGCCTCCTTGGTACTTTTCTGCGCCGTTCATGTGGATCACCTTGCTGCCCAGCCCGGTAGCACTGTGGAGCCTGCTCGCGTTTGCCGGGCTGTTTGTCATCTATCCCTATCTCGACCGGACATTGGCCGAACGCGGATGGCCTATGGAGATCGTCAATGCCATTGTGGCCACCGCCGTCGTCTGCGCCGTCGCCGGCTTGATGTATCTCGATACGCGGATGTGACAGGCAGATAGACGGCTAGGGGCTAGGGGCGAGAGGCGAGGGCCCAGACGTTTAAGGGTAGAGTAGAGGTGAAACTCAAGGAGGCAACGTGGACGAGCCCAAAATACAGCACGGTGATGGGGACGAAGGCCCCCGTTCGAGCAACGGCAAGCAGAACTTCGCCCGGTATATGATCGGGGGACTGTGCCTGATCCTCTTCCTCGCGCTTACCGGCGTCGGCTACATCCAGGTCGAAGAGCGGCGGGGCGGCGGTCTCCGGCCGTTTGTCTCGGCCGAAAACAAGAAATGCATCGACTGCCATATGACAAAAGATGTCGGGGTGGGAGGGATCAATGATTGGAGGGTCAGTCGCCATGCGCCGAAGGGCATCGGCTGCGTGGAATGTCATCGGGCGGAAAAGGGTGAAGCGGATGCCTACGACCATGAGGGATTTCTGATTTCGACGTTGGTGACGCCAAAAGATTGCATGCGATGCCACGATCGAGAAGCCAAAGAGTTCGCGAAGTCCCATCACGCCAAGGCGGCGCAGTTTACGGGGTCGCTGGACAATTTTCTGGGCAATGTTGTGGAAGGCCCCGAAATCGTGACCACAGGCTGCGCCGGCTGCCATGGCAGCGTCGTGAAGGTAATGGACAAGGGCAAGCTCCATCCGGCGACCTGGCCCAATTCCGGGATCGGCCGGGTGAATCCTGACGGCTCCAAAGGCACCTGCTCAGCCTGTCACTCGCGACACAGTTTCTCAGTCGCGCAAGCCCGACAGCCGGAGAGCTGCGGCCGCTGCCACATGGGGCCTGATCATCCGCAGATCGAAGCCTATTACGAAAGCAAGCATGGCGTCATGTACGAAGCCAACAAGGAGAAAATGAAGCTGGCGGAACCCACGGAGAAGTGGCGCCCGGGCAGGGACTATCTCTATCCGACTTGTGCGACCTGTCACATGAGTGCGACCTCAACCCAGGAGGTCACTCACGATGTGGGGGACCGTATCAGTTGGACGCTGCGACCGGTGATCTCCACGCGTCTGGAGCACTATGAAGACCGGCGGAAAGCCATGAGACAAGTCTGCTCCTCCTGCCACAGCGAGCAGATCGTGGACCGGTTTTTTACCTCGATGGATCAAGGCATTGATTTGTACAACAACAAATTCGGCAAGCCGGCTAAAGAAGCCATGGACCAGCTCTTGGCAATGAAAAAGATCACCCCGACCCCTTACGACGAAAAGATCGAATGGGTGTTCTATGAACTATGGCATCACGAAGGGCGTCGCGCCAGGCACGGCCTCTCGAAAGTCGCGCCCGATTACGTCCACTGGCAGGGATTCTATGAGGTGGCCAAGTCGTTCTACACAAAATTCCTGCCGCTGGTGCGGGAGCTGTCGCCGCAGGTGGCCGAAACGATGCTGCGCCAAGAGAGTCACCGGTGGATCGAAAAAGGCATGACGAAGGAAGAAATCGCCCAAATGCTGGAATTCTATAACAAGGAGATGCAGGGAAAGAGGGGAGGAGGCGATGGGTAGGTAGCTAATTGGATCCAGATGGCGTCCAGCGGTTGCTCCCCTTGAGCAACCGCTGCGGTTGCGCTATTCTCGTCCCGCCATCGAGGAGGGATGCAATGCCGAAACGAGTTCGTACGGGATTGACGCGTACCGATATTCTTCATCGCTACGTGGAGCGCTTCAGACAGCAACTGATTAAGTTGCGGCCGTTTCTCTCCCGTAAGCGAAGCACCACGTTAATCGAAGACTTTGATGAGTCGGCAGAAGAGTTGATCAGCCAGGTTTTCGGAGCCGCTTCGGATGAAGCCGAGGCCTATGTCTATGCCAAGACCGGTGAATCGGCCTCGTTGCCGGAAGAGGCGCAGGAAAACGGCACGCACGATATCGAGCGCGAAAGCCTCCAACAGCGCCGTCAAGTGTTGGAAAGTTGTTTGGCCGATCTGGAAATGCGTCGCCTGATACAGTCGGCTAAACGGTCAAATGGCAAGGGCATGTTGCAGGCAAAAGTCGAAGACTACATGTCGCACGATGTGCGTAGCATCCACCGGGCGGCCACTATTAAGGAAGCCGGCCTCCTTCTTCAGAAATATAAGGTTGGCTCGCTGATAGTGGACGACGGATCGCGCTATATCGGCATTGTGACGGATTCGGACCTCAGTCGGAAGGCCGTGGCCAAGGGCCTGGATCCGAACACGACGACCGTCACGACCTGTATGAGTAAATCGCTCGTGACGATCGAAGAGGATGAACTGTTGTCTGACGCCATGGAGCTGATGAAAAAACAGGGCATCCGTCACTTGCCTGTAACGGCCGACGGCACGATTATCGGTGTTCTCTCCGTGGCTGATCTGCTGCGCGCCTTGACCGATTGATCGGCACGGCGAGCAGCCTGTTGGATGGAGCGTCGGCCGCTTGCTTCAAGCCCAAGCAAGGCGTGTTTCCTGTGGAGGCCCCATCGGTATCCAGCCAGGCGTCCGTCTGCTCCCACGACACGATGGCAGGGAATGAGCAGCGCCACAGGGTTGCTGGCGCAAGCACGCGCCACAGCGCGCGACGCTGCCGGGTGGCCGATGACGCTGGCGATCTCACGGTAGGTTCTTGTCGATCCGGACGGGATCTGCTGCAGGGCCTGCCAGACCTTGAGTTGAAAGGCGGTAGCGTTGACGTCGATCAGGATATTGCCCATACGCGCGCTGCCGTTTAGGCATCGGACCAAGATCTCTTTGTATTTCGCTAATCGTCGAGGGTCATGGCACAGGACCGCATTCGGGTATTCCCGCTGCAATTGAACCAGGAGGTCCGATGCGCTTTCTCCCAGCATGACTGACGATACACCACGCGCCGTTCTCGCAATCTGCGCCAGGCCCACAGGCGTCTGCACCGTCGCATACCGGAGTGTGACTCCGGTGCCCCCAGATCGAAACGCAGACGGCGTCATTCCCAGATACTTCGACGCCTGTTCGTAGACGCGACTGCTCGAGCCGAACCCCGCTTCATACGTCGCCTCCGTTACCGTGCTGCCGCAACGCAAGGCCTGTTGAAACCGGTCCAGCCTTGCAGCGTTTCGATACGCCTTTGGCGAGATGCCGATCGTGCGTGTGAAGGCGCGTTGAAGGTGAAACGGGCTCATTCCGGTCAGTCCGGCCAGTCGGCTGAGTGTTGCCGGTTCATCCGGATTCCCGTCCAAATGGCGTCGGACGTGATGCACCATTCTCTCCCCACGAGAGCTGTGGATGGACCGTGGCTCACAGCGCCGGCAGGCCCGAAAACCTGCGGCTTCGGCCAATTGCGGTGAGGCAAAGAACTGCACGCGATGTCGGCGAGGACGCCGCGAGGGACAAGAGGGCCGGCAGTAGACAGAGGTCGAGGACACCGCGTAGACGAAGATCCCGTCGAAACGGTGGTCATGCTCGAGCACCGCCTTCCAGGCTCTCCGTGGATGAATGACCGGCATCGCCCCTTTCATGCTGGTCATACTAGCTCCTCCCGACGCAAACCGCTATCCGGTTCTTGCGTTCAAATCCACATCCAATGGCAGGCATTCCGACTCAGTGAGGGACTCGCTCTCGGGGAAAGTGCCCAAACAGATCCATGCGAGGCTGGAATAGGGGGTTAGCCGCCTCCACGCTGACGTCGATAGAATCGTGCCCCGCATTTGTCACAGCGCCAAGGAAACATGCCCAAGAAGCGGAAGAGCAAATCCTGCCACCCGTGTCGGGTGGCGCGATGGCAGTTCTCGGAAGAACAATACCGGCAGTGCATCGGGGATGCACCATCTGTGTGGCTTTGCTCAAACATGAGCCACCGGTTGTCATGTGTCACTTGATAACGTTTGAGAGAAGAAGGCTAGTCTTCAAGATAAGCCGAGTCAACGGGGATATCGCCTAAGGAGTGGTGGGCAAGGCTTTTTCATCGTTCTTGGCTGTCCGACATGCTTTGCCCCCTGTTTGAGGGGTAGACGATCAGCCGAGCGGTTACATAGACTTTCGCCCATCGTGATGGTCTATCGGATCAAATCGAGGCTGTGGGCCGATTGGAGGTTTTGTGAATAAAATTTCACGCGTATTTGGATCGAATCTTCTCCTTGCATTGGCTCTATCGGCGATGGCCTGTGACGATCATGAGACAAACGACCAAGTGACCAACCAGCCTCCTTCATTCAACAATACGGTCTGGAGTCTTGCCCTGCCGACTGATGGCAGTGGGGATGTCTACGTGGGTGGCGACTTCAGCACCTATGACGGGGCACAGGCGATTGGAATCGTGCGTCTTAATGATGATGGTACGATCGACCCGGCCTTTGCGACAGGGCTCGGCTTCAACGGCAGTGTGCGCAGCGTGGTTCCCGCCGGTGCTCCTGGTGGGAATATCTATGTGGGAGGTGACTTCACCACCTACAACGGGATACAGGCCATCCGCCTCGCGCGCCTTAATGCGAATGGATCATTTGATCCGGCCTTCGCGACGGCGACAGGATTCAATAGCACGGTACACGTCATCGCTCACGCAGGAGATGGGAGCGGAGATGTGTATGTCGGCGGAGACTTCAGCGCCTATAACGGTATTACAGCGAATCGACTGATGCGATTGAATGCCGACGGGACGGTGGATCCCGCCTTTGCGACCGGGACGGGATTCAACAACACTGTCTTTACGGTCATGCCGGCAACAGATGGAAGCGGAGATCTGTACGTGGGAGGTGCCTTCACCACCTACAACGGAGTATCAGCCAACAATCTGGTACGCCTCAACTCGAATGGCACGGTGGATCCGGTCTTTGATACGGGGGCTGGTTTCAACAATACGGTGTTCACTCTGGCCCCGGCAGGTAGTGGGAGTCTGTACGTCGGCGGTGCGTTCAACAATTACAATGGGTCGCAGGCGAATGGTCTTGTCCGGATCAATTCGAATGGCGTGAGAGATCTGTTCCTTGCCACGGGAACAGGATTCAACAATACGGTATTGAGTGTCGTTCCGGCAGACGATGGCAGTGAGGACCTGTACGCCGGAGGCGCCTTCACCGACTATAACGGCACGCAGGCCAACAACCTCGTGCGGCTCAATTCGAATGGAACGGTGGACCTATCCTTCGCGACCGGTACCGGTTTCAGCAACAGTGTGCTCCGCGTGGTGCCGGTCGGTAGTGGGAGTGGGGACCTTTATGTGGGAGGCGAGTTTATACAGTATCAGTTTACCCCGATAGGGAGGTTCGTGCGCCTCACATCCACTGGTGTCTTTGTTCGTTGAAGTCAGGCTCCGCCCGATTGGTCTCAGCCCTGTAGGAAAAAAGCTCGCACCTCGGCTCGCGTGGCACTGAGTCAGCCCCGTTTTCAGGCCAGGAATTTTCAGGGTGCAGGGGACCGCGTGTCCTCGGATAGACATCTTGTTTGTCCGAACCCACTACGACATTCCAAAAAACGTTTTTGACGACGGGCCTCTATTTCGAAACTATCGGAAATTACATCCAGTGCAATTGTCCACCGGTGTGAGGTGAGTCGGCATATAGCTTGCGTCAACATGTTGGTGGGCCATATGAGACCGGGAGCAATCATGACACGGAGAGGAGGCAACACGCAGCAAAAAGCATTTGGTGCTCAATCCAAAATAAAGGTTACGGAAATTTTACGC
>DATIGH010000147.1:0-8955 GCA_035454845.1 Nitrospira sp. | reverse complement strand
ATGCACGGTGATCGTACCGAAGTCGGGAAGGCTGGTTTTCGGACAAATTGCGGTGTATTCCGGTATCTCGATCGTAATCTCGTAGCCCTTGTATTGATTCGGAAAGGTTTCAATCGCGGGCAGCGAAGCGGTGAGACCGCTTTTGGCGTGCCGCTCGTTGTAGCCGAGCTTCGTGCCGTTTGCCGGTTCTTTACGTCTCACTCTTTTTCCTTCCGGATACGTCGCTCGTATCTCGTGAAGCGTATCTCGTTTCGGTCTATGGACGCTTCACGAAGCACGCTTCACAAGCCTCAAACCTGCTTCATCCAATCGGTATGGCCGATCTTTTCCAACTCGATGAACATGGTGATCCACGGACAGGTCATCTCGGGATAGACCTCGCAGAATCCTCCCTTACGCACGCCTCCGCAGGGCCCATGGGCCATGAATTTCGGGCATTCAGCCTTGAGTGTGTTATCAGGGATCGGTGGCCGTTTGTGGACCCCTCCCACGTATCGAGCCTCTTCGTCTTCCCCGTCGATGATCACCCGTATGGCCATGTTGATCTAGTTTAGACAGATTTCATGGCCAGGGCAACGACGATTCCCTTTCCGCTCAGGGAGAGGGGGGTAATTATGGTAAGTCCATGCCGGCAGAGCGTGAGGTTAGGGCGAATGGCCTATCGCAAGAGGCAGGGGTAGGCCTTCTTTCGGAGCAGGTGGGCCTTCTGAAAAGTTGCATTGATTTTCAGGAAGTTATAAAATTTTTAAGGTCGTGCAGCAAGCCTGCGTGGCGAGAACATATAAATTGACACTGTTTTTTGAGCTTTGCTAGGATGGCCGCGACGCCGAACATACGTCATGTCGCGTGTCGCTTGTCCGTTCTTTTTTCCCGCTGGTTGTCTTTCGCACCGAGTGAATTCACATCGACTGAATGGCGACGGTCGTACGTCGCAGTGATATAAGGGAGGTGTCCGATGAGTCTCGATTATGTAAAGTTTTCAGGCGGCTTTGAAAAATTCATGCCGAAAGAATATCGGGACATGGTCGAACATGGCCCCTTTGGAAAGAAAGTGTCCGTCTCCCAGATGGGCAGCTTTAAGGAGGTCCTCGAAGAGCATCCCATGTGCGCCGGGTGCGCGATGACCTTGTTCATTCGCCTGGCCATGATTGCCTTCCCCAACCCCGAGGATACCATCACTGTCGGCACTGCAGGCTGCGGCCGTTTGGCAATTTCTCAAGCCGCCATCCCCTTCGTCTATGGAAATTATGGCGACCAAAATGGCGTGGCGAGCGGGCTTTCGCGCGGCTTGCGGCTTCGTTTCGGCGACAAGCCGAAGGACGTGGTCGTGATGGCCGGCGACGGCGGGACAGCTGACATCGGATTCCAGCAGGTTCTTCACTCCTGGTTCCGGAAGGAGCGCTTCACGACCATCATGCTCGACAATGAAGTGTACGGCAACACCGGCGGACAGGAGAGCGGCATGACCAACCGCGGTGCCGTACTAAAGATGGCGCCGCTCGGCAAAAAGTTCGAGAAGATGGACATGGTGCAAATGGCGAAGGTGGCCGGATGCGCTTACGTCGCGACGGTCGTGCCGAACAATCCCCGCCGCGTCGAGAGCGTCATCAAGAAGGCGGTATTGATTGCCCGGGAAGTTGGCTCCACCTACATCCAAGCCTATACCTCCTGCAACATCGAGTACGCGATTCCGACGGACAAGGTCATGGAAGATGCCAAGACGGTCGAGAACGATCGATACGCCTTCTCGGAATACATCAGCGACGAAGCCAAGCAGTATTTGACCGAGCGGTACGGCTACAAGGAGTTCCTCCCGAAGGCCGCTGCTCCGGCCGCAATTCCTGGCAAGGCCTAAGCGGATAAGGAGGCAGAGTCATGGCGAAGCGATTCAACATTCGAATGGCGGGCGTCGGCGGCCAGGGGGTCGTCACCGGATCGCACATTCTCAGTACTGCGGTCATCAATGCCGGAGGCGAAAGCACGATCGTCCCGTTTTATGGATCGGAGAAGCGGATGGCGCCGGTCGAGAGCTACGTCCGCGTGTCGGACGAAGCCATTTACGAGATCGGGGAAATCACGTTTCCTCACATCATCATCATCTTCCATCCCCAAGTCATTACCCACGGCAAGTCCTATACGATGCCCTTTTACTTCGGGTTGAAGGAGGATGGAATTGCGCTCATCAACAACGATGGGCCGATGAAGCTGCACAAAGATCAAGCACGTGAATTGGAAGAGCGGCGGGCAAAGCTCTACTATTTCCCGGCCACAAAACTCTCGTTGGATATTGCAGGGATGGACCTCGCTACCAATATGGCGCTGATGGGCTGCATTGGTGCGATTACGGGTCTGACAACCATGGCGGGCTTAGAGCAGGCCGTGAAAGACCGGTTTCTGGGCAAAGGGTTCGTGGTATCCGGTGGAACGGCGGCGCTCGACAGCGTCGTCGAACGGAAATTCAAAAAGAAGCAAGAGCTCATCGAAAAGAACGTAGCCGTCATGCGGGCTGGCTGGAACTATGCCGTCGATCATGGGTGGGCGGCACCAGAGGTCAAACGTGCGGAAGAGCCGGTCGCGACGACGGCCAGCGCGTAAGAAGGAGTACCAATGTATCTCGTAGCCGATATAGATGTTGAGATCTGCGCCGCCAAGAGCTGCAAGCTCTGCACGCAGTATTGCCCCGAAGCCAACACCATTCTCTACAGCGAAGAGATGGGGAAGGACAAGGGCTTTAAGTACGGATCAGCCTATGTCGCGGTGGACCGCTGTAAAGGGTGCGCACAATGTGTCTGGGTCTGCGACAACATGGCCAAGAACAATGCCATCAAGATGATCATGATCGACCAGCTGCCGAAAGCGGCGCTGACCGACAACGTGACGTACGGTGAGAAGAGCACGACTGCGGTGCTCGCGAGCCCGGTCGTCGGATAAGCGTCGAGATCCAGAAAGGGGTACGGAGTGGCCACTACAGCGCAAGACACGAGGGAAAAAATCATCGTGCCTGGTCCGGCCGGGTTTCATCCGCCGTCTGCGGCACAATTGGGAGTCTCTTTGCCGGACCCAGGTCAGGGGCTATTTTACGGGCTTCTGGAGCCGAACGAAGAGAAAGTCATCGAAGAGATGGCCCGCAAAATGTTGACCAGCCCGAATGCCACGATCTTCCCCGGACCGTTGCTGCTGTGGGCTTGGAATGATCATGCTGTCGAAAAAGCCAAGGCCACCCTTGAGATCGCGGCGCAAATTCCAGAGGTCATGATCATTCCCATGCCGGATTACCGGCCGAAGTACCCGAAAATCGATCCGGAAGAAGTCATCAACCCCAACCATCCTAATCTGACCATCTGGGGCAACAAGATCGAAGCCTGCATTTTCATCGGCGTGCACTGTCACTACGCGAACTTGACCCTGAAGATGATTCGCGCCGGTACCAATTGCTGCACAATGGCGATTTGTGCTGAGCAGGGTCATGAAGACGCCATGCTCACGATCCGGGACTCGGATACGGTGAAAATCAAGCGCGTCGCGCAAATATTCAAGAAAGTCCGAGAGGAACTGGGCATCAAGCTCCCCGACAATGGCGAAAATGTCCGCTTTACGGGGACACAATCGAAAGTCCATGGCGGGAAGACTCACACCAATCCGTTGACGTTTGCTCCGTCGCCCGCCGGAACGGGTAGCGCAGCAATGTTCGGTCATTCCGCTGAGCAGATGAAACGCGAAGGATAGACGAAGCGCCGCTGGCGGCCTTTTTCAACATCCTTGCCTTAATGAGGTGCCATCATGAGTGAAGCTCTAGAGGCTCAACAAAAGACCAATCCGCAGGGTGACCCCATTACCAGCGTCGCAGTTCCCAAATCGGACGGGAAAAAGGATCCGCACGCGGAGGCCAAGCGGCAAAAGATCGTCACCCCGGAATATATGTTCCATGAAGCGCCCCGAACCAAGGAATTCATTACCGGGAGCGAAGCGGCGAAAGAAGCCATTCGTCGCTCCAACGTGGATTTGGCGGTCGCCTATCCCATCACGCCGCAAAGCGAGACCATGCAGCTCGTGGGCGTCCTTTACGGTGAGGGCTATGTCAAGGAATACTACCGTGGTGAAGAAGAGGTTGGCGTCATGGCGGCCATTGCCGGAGGATCGCGTTCCGGTGTGCGTTGCTTCACGGCCACTGCAGGCCCGGGCACCTTGCGCGGCATGGAGGGCATAGCGTCCTGGCCTGGCCATCGGTTGCCTGCCGTGGCGATGTTCACCTGTCGTGTCGTGAACGCCCCGCTCGCAATCCAGCCGGATAATATTGAGGTCGCCTATTTGCTGAACTGTGGCATGATCGTGTTCCATGCCGAAAATCAGCAGGACATGTTCGACTTCATCATGGCAGGGTTTACAATCAGCGAAAAGAACGATGTCACGCTTCCGGTGGGCGTCTGCTGTGACGGCTTTTTCGTCACCCACGCGCGCGGTTATGTGAGGATGCAGGACCGCGGCATCAAGCTCCCGCCGCGTGAAGCCTGGCGTGGTGCAGTGCCCGTGCTTGATGCAGAGAATCCTCCTGCGCGTCTTTCACGCGACGCCCCGGTACAAAAGTCCAACTTTATGGCCTATAACATCCATGCCGTCTGGCAGCAGGAAGTGTGGGCTGCTGTAGAGCGCTCGCGCAAGTACATCAACAAGTACATGGGGGGATTGCTCACCCCTGAGAACGTGGAAGGTGCCGATGCGATCATCATCGCATCCGGCAGCGCGGCCGCTCAGTCGCGCGAAGCGGTGCGGCTCTGCAAGGAGAAAGGCTTGAACGTCGGTCTGATCAAGGTCCGATCGCTGCGTCCATTCCCCACGAAGGAGCTGCGAGAACTCTGCAGAAACGTCAAGCTGATCGTCGTGCCGGAGTTCAATTATGTGGGCTGGCTCGCGAAGGAAGTGGCGACGGCGATTTATGGGTATTCCAAGGCCAAGATCATCGGCGGCCCGCGGGTCTATGGCGGACAGTCAATGCCGGTGGAATTGATCGTCGACGAAGTCGAGTCGGGTCTCACGGGCAAGAAGTCCACGAACGTGGCAATGTCTTCGATCATGGGCGGAGCCGTCAATCCTGATGAAGTGGCCCACTTCATGCGCAGCATCTGACCGCGCATAGCTCGAGAAACAGAAAGAGCCTGCCCGGATTCCGAGGCAGGCTCTTTTGCTTTTGCTATGCGCCTCGTTGATCGTGAAGCGTATCTCGTAGGCGACGAACGACGCTTCACGAGATACGATTGACGTGCTTATCCCTGAATCTCGTCTTCCACCATTTCCTCGCTGGCCGGCATGCCGTAAGCCACATACTTGGCATAGGATAGATAGATCGCCGCACTGTCCGTCATCGCCTTCGATCCCGCCGTCATGCGCACGACTTTGTCGGAGCCAGGCGGTTCCACATTCTGTAACATCTTGACGTGGTCATGCAGCAGCGTGATGTAGCGTTCCACAGCTGACTCGACCTCTTTGTAGGCCTTCAAGATTTCATCCGTCATGGTTGTCCTCCTTCGCATGGTCAGCATACACTAGGACATGGCGCCTCTCCAAGGCAAGGACGCGGTCAGGCTTTCCCCTCTCCTTTTGCAGGTTCTTGAAGAATTTCGCTCGGAGAGCCGTCCTTCCGGCGTGATGCGGGAGGCCCCAGCCGTGGCCGAACTCTCACGCCTATTCACAAAAGGACGTGAAGTGCTGGGCACGAATTATCTTAAGGATCCGGCCTTAGCTGCGGCTTATCTCCACTATTTTTTTCCCGTCAATCTTTGCAAAATCCAAGTCCTCCTTGATGAGTTGCCGGAGAACTGGCAGATAGCTCCCGGCGGTCAGCCGCTTCGAGTGCTGGACCTCGGCACGGGACCGGGGACGGGTGCCTTGGCCGTCCTCGATTGGCTTAGGCACCATGGTTGTGATTCGTTAGACGGATTGACCGTTGTCGGTGTGGATACGTCGGCGGAGGCTCTGCATCAGGCGCGGCTCCTTTGGACCGCCTATTCACGCCAGGCAGACGTAAGGAACGCCAACCTTGTCCTCCATGAAGATGATCTCGCGGGTTCTGCGAAGAGCGGCTGGCGGGACGACATCACCCGACGAGCCCCCTATGACCTCGTGATTGTGGCCAACTGCGTCAACGAGTTGTTCGGCCAGACGACCCAGGCTATCAAAGCGAGAACTAATCTGATCGCTGATCTGCTCGCAATGCTCGCAACAGAGGGCACCCTGATGATCGTAGAGCCGGCCTTGCGCCAAACCTCTCGGGCGCTGCACCAACTCCGTGATCAATTGCTCCGGGAAAAGCGGTGCACGGTTTACAGCCCCTGCCTGCACGAAGGACATTGTCCGGCTCTGATCAAGGAACATGACTGGTGCCATGAAGAACGTACCTGGGTGCCTCCCCGTTCGATTCAGCAGATCGATCACGAGGTGGGGTTCATCAAGGATGCCCTGAAATTTTCCTATCTGCTGTTGAGAATCGACGGAAAGACCGTTGTCGAGCGCAGTCCGGACACGTTCAGGATGGTGAGTGAATTGCGAACACTCAAAGGCGATACCAGGGCCTGGCTCTGCAATGAGCTTGGACGATCCGAAGTCGGGAGATTGGATCGCGAAGCATCTGACTTGAATGCGGCGTGGAACGAATGTCAGCGTGGGACCATCGTACGGATTGAGAGCATCACTCGCAAGGTCGGGGCCTCCCTGGGAAGAATCCCGAACAATGCGGCCGTCGACGTCGTTCGTTCCGTTTGACGGTCCATCGAGGAAGATGAGCTTCTTGACGCCAGATTACTTCATTCATGCCGCAAATATCCTCTTGTTGATCGCATACAGCGTACGTGATGTCCTCTGGCTGCGCTTGTTCGCGGTGGCCGCTTCGCTCATTGCCATCCCTTTCTATGTGCTTCAGCCTGGGGTGCTGTGGGCTCCGCTTGCGTGGAGCGTGGTCTTTGCAGGCATCAACGCATTTCAATCGTGGCTGCTCATTCTTGAACGCCGCCCGGTGAAGCTGACCTCCGAGGAGGAGGAGATTCGCCGGCTGGCATTTTATGATCTTCCCCCTCGCAAGGTATTGCAGGTCATTAGCATCGGATCATGGATTACGCTTAACACAGGTGAATGTCTCATAGAGAGCGGGAAACTACCGGACGATATTTTACTCATCGTTCGAGGTGGAGTCCTAATCAAGAAGGATGGACGCGTGCTCGGCAGATTGAAGGCTGGTGACCTGGTGGGCTCCGCGCTCATTCTGAGCGGCATCGCGGCTAATGTAGACGCGGCGGTAGAGGAACCTATCCGCGCCATACGTTGGCAAATCGAGACCTTGAAGAAGTATCTTAGTGCCAACCCGGAGACGCGGACGGTCATGCAGCGGTACCTCGCCCATGACCTCGCCGGCAAAATCGGGCGTCTGGTCACCGATTCGTCAAAGCGCTCTGACAACATCGCATAACGTGAGCGAACAGGTGACATGGAACGAATCACCCCTCTCGTGTTTGAGTCGAAGTTGAACGGATTATTCAGGAAGATTTCCCGCTGAAGGAAGAACTCAACACTGAAGCTGAATACCCAAACTACAGGAAGAAGTAAAAATATCGAAGATTATCTAGAAGAACAAAACATGTATTGGAGAAGTTTAGATGGACAGTGTAGCGAGCGTTGCTCGCCAAGGGGGCGATATAAGCATTGACTGCGCATGTTTGATGTTCAGGTTGAGCGCAGCTGGACCTGAACGAGTTTGCGACGCCGAGCAGAGACTATCTCACCCACCCGCCTAGCCCGCGCCGAGACGCGGGCTTGACCCATGGGCGTAGCGCGGTCGAGCCGTAGCGTTGAGCAGGGCAGAACGATCAGCGCTGTTGATTTGCTGAAAGCTGAAGGCTGAGTGCTATGGGCTAGGTGGCTAGTCCGCTTCCGGCTCCGAGGATCCGTGCTGGTGGCTCACCTTGTCCTCTTCGAACAACTCTTCCATCTCCTCGGCGATCATGTCGCGATCATTCGGGACAGAGATGAGCGGAATCTCTTTTCTGGCTTTCGGTTGTTCCGTCTCGTCGGATGGTTTAGTTGGTTTGGGGTTCTCACTCATGTGTAGAGTATACACCAGGCTCATAGGCGGATGTTGAAAAAGTCCATTACTCTAGGATGCTATCCACGCATTCATTCGAAGGCTTCGAGCGACGAGTTTTCGGCAAAAGGCCGTTTGCAGCCCTCGCAGGTGACAAAGTAAATGGATTCCCGGACCGACATCGTCGCGCGGAAGTCGAGACGCACCCCCCGATGATTACAAGCCGTACAGGAGATTTCTTTGAGACGATACGGCACGTCTGGCTGGGTTCTGAGATAAAACTCCATGTCAGTATAGACCGGGAAGCTGTAGAAGCATTTCTTGCAGACGCCGCGCCACTCACCATCGGACTGCATGAACCGCTGATCGATGCCAAAGCTAGATTGCTTGCAGATGGCGCATTTTGCGTCACCCAGCCTGTGTTCGACCTCTTGGACTGTCAGTGCGGGCATAGGAGCTCTCTATTCGGCGAAGTATAACGTTCGGCAAAACTTGACTGCAACCGAGTCGCCAAGCTTTATACTTGACCTCCAGCCAATACTCTCTAATACTAATTCCATGTATCAGATTACGGATACGCTCTTCGTGGGGAATATTTACGAGGCGGAGAAGCCGCCGTCCCATATCGGTGCCGTGCTTCTCGTTGCCGAAGAATTTACCCCCACCCCGCCTTCCGGTGTGATCTACGGGAGAATCCCTTTCAAGGAGTTCGGCGAGGCGAAGGTGGCTTCATTACAGCAAGCCATCGAGTGGATCGCACGCCACCATCCGGACAACCGTGTTCTGGTCTGCTGCCGGGCGGGGATGGGCCGTTCGGTGTCGGTCGTCATGGCGTACCTGTGTTGTGTCCACAGTATGGCCTATCCCGACGTGCTTCAGTTGATCAT
>DATIGH010000146.1:0-9130 GCA_035454845.1 Nitrospira sp. | reverse complement strand
GGGCCCATGGCCGGTGTGCGCGTGCAGGACGGCAAAGTCGATATGATCTTCATCAACAATCGTTTCGCGTATAAGACGCGTGGCTTGTTTCGCAACGTGCTCAACAGCGAAAGCCCGGAGGATATCCGCAAGCTCTTGGGAAACGAAGACTATGGTGACGAAAACGTGATGGGCGCGGTCCTGGCTTACGACAAGCAGGGTTTCGTCATCAATTACCTGGGCAAAGACGTGAACATCGAATTCTCACCGGTTCAATAAACTCCGCTTTTTCCATTTTCCGTACTCGATGCCTGCTCCCCAACGGAGCATTCTGACTCAGACCCGTGGCATCAGTGCTTGCGGGGCTCTACCGATCTAAAAGGAAGGGCTGGAGGCACGCAGGCCATAGCTGATCAGGCTTGTAGCCGTATTCCACCGCCGGCTGGAATTGAGGATGACCAAAAGCAGATCGCTGCCATTCTGGGACACTTTGGCGATGAGACAACGTCCCGCTTTCGACGTAAAACCGGTCTTGATGCCCTCCACGCCGGGAATTCGGCCCAGCAAACGATTGGTCGTGTGAAGGATATACGCACGAGTGCCGTTGACCGGCACGATCATGGCTCGTTCCTCCTTCACTAAATTACGAAAAATCGGCTGTTGAAGAGCGATCACGCTGAGTGCGGCAAGGTCTTCCGCCGTCGAATAATGACCAGGCCCGTCAAATCCGCATCCGTTGCTGAAGTGAGTATTGTGCAACCCCAAGGCTGCGGCCTTGTCATTCATCAACCCGACAAACTGAGTTTCGTCCCCGCCGACATGTTCGATAGCCGCAAGGCAGGCATCATTGGCAGAGACAATTAGCATGGCTTTGAGCAGGTCATCCAGCCTAAAGACCTGACCGGCCTTGAGACGTAAATGAGTCTTATGCGCGCGGGCGGCCGCGGGACTGACGGTGACCAGATCGTCGAGCCTTCCATGCTCAAGGATCACCAGGGCCGACATGATCTTGGTGAGGCTGGCCGGAGACAATCGCTTGCCTGGCTCATGTTCATAGAGCACGCGGCCCGTGTTGAGCTCTTTGAGTAGGATGCTGTGGGCCGGCACACGACGCCATAGCAACGGCTGGTGATCCTGACTGGCTATATGCAATGGCCTCGCTTTTCCACCAGCTCGTTTTTTCGCGTGGACTATTGCGGGAAGGAGCAACACGAGACAGAGCGCCGTCAGCAAGCAAGTGCGCAGACAAGGACGGTGGGTCGACACCATGACGTGGGCCTCTTCGATCAGAGCGTAAAGGACTCCCGGACCTTGGTTCCGCGGAACCCGCTATCAATCACTTTGTGGAAGAATCGAAGAAGATCGGCGAGGTCGATCCAAAACCCACAGTTAAGACAGCGTGCATAGAGCCGCCGATTCATGAGCGTATAGTGCCGCTCAACCATCATAAAGCCTTTGCACTTGAGACAATCCATCACACAACAGTCCGAAAAGATCTCATCTGATGCGCTTCATTACCAACGCCAGGCACCCGGCCAAGAGCCCCCCGCCGAAAATCGTCGTGCTGAAGGAGAGATACGGACTGGCCCCAGTACTCGGATGCGCCCCGTCAAACAGATCGCGGACGCCTCCTTGGACCATCAGCACCGACAGGGTGAGAACCGCGCCCATGCCGAACCACCAAGAGAAGGATCTCACCGCTGTCCTCGTCCAGAGCGCCAACCAACCAAAAGCCGCGCCTGACGGCCACTCTAGCCGAGGGGTTCCAAGCTGTCAAGCTGACTGCGTCGTTTCACCAAGCCTAAGGAACAGCCTTGGATGAGGAGGCAGCTGTTGCCGGAGGCTTCCCGCCTTTGAGCCCACGGTGAAGGAAGATCGACACGCTCCCATCGCCGTTGTCGGCGGTGACGAGTCCCGGCTCCTCGACCTCGTTGCTCGTCACGCGATACAGCGCGATCGCGAAGGGCCCGGCTTTTGTCCGATAATTTCTCGGCGGATATTCAAAAGTGCCGTCGCCCCGGCCGAACAGAATTGAAAGATCGCTCGACTGTAGATTCACAATGGCGACGTCCGCCCGATGATCGCCGTTGAAGTCTCGGGCCAGTCCGTAATTAGGGCCGGCGTTAGCACCCGAGTCTCGACCGGCTTGAAATGTTGCATTTCCGTTTCCCAAAAACGTGGAGAAGCTGTCCCGCTCCCCATTAATCACGAGCAGATCCCGGATGCGATCATTGTTGAAATCCGCGAAACTGACCCCGAGCGGACGTCTGCCGGACTGGTAATCCGTCGGCGTTTGAAACGTCCCGTCCCCGTTTCCAATCCAGATCGACACGGCATTGGACATTGGCCCTCCGTTGGTGACCACGAGGTCGACTTTCCCGTCGGCATTGAGATCGGATAAGGCGACTGACGTTGGCGTATCGCCGTACTCATACTGTGGTCCGTGCTTGAATTCTCCCTTCCCGTCTCCAAGGAAGACCTTGATCTTGTCATTGCGCAGGGCCACGACAAGATCCGCCGTCTGATCGCCGTTCAGGTCGTCACTCGCAATAGACACCGGCGTTCGGTGGACTGGGTACTGAGGCCCTTCCTCGAATTTGCCGTTGGGCCGGCCGAACAAGATGGCGATTTCGTCTCCGCCCGCGCACGCCAGTACGATGTCGGGATAGGGATCGGCATTGAAGGCGCCCGTCGCCAGGGACCGCGGTTCCTGGCAGACATGAAGCTGCACTTGATCGTGAAAAGTCCCATCGCCGTTCCCAATGAGAATCGAGAGCGTATTGCTGCTCACGTTGGTTGTGATGAGATCCGTCACCCCATCCTGATTGATATCGATCGGGGTGATACTGGTGGGATTTTTTCCGACTTTGTAGCTGGCGAAATAGTAAAAGAGATCTGGCGGCACATACGGATCCTGCTTGGAGCAGGCAGGGAACGCCACCATGGCCGTAAGGCTGACCGCGACAGCTGCCCTCCCCCATCCGCCGGTCATCCCCTGCCGTGCCCACACGACCCGATCTCCCGTCCCGCGCATCGCCGTCATCGCGTCCCCGTCGACGTCTGAACGCGTGTTAGTATACCGGCGGCGCCTCTCACCTGGCAATGAATCGCGGCCCGCGCCAAGGCGGCTGCCGATGAGCCGTGCGGAAGAAACAGCCTTTGAAAGTCGGCTCAGGTCTGGGTTAGACTACACTCCTTTTTCGCAAGGAGGAGTCCATGGGCAAGACAGTGAAGATTGACATTACGATGTACGGGATCGCAGAAGTCCTGCATTGGTGTCACGATCGGAATAAGGGGCGCATCCCGGGCGTCGATACGGCCGGATTTGAAAAAATGAAAACGCTGCTGGCGGAGAAGCCCCAGTCAGGCGATTATTTCACGTTGGATCAGTTTTGGAAGAAACGGGTTACGCTGGACCTGACGGAAGATGAAGTGGCCTTGATTGATCGCTGCCTGTACGACATTCCGAACTTGGATAACGAACCCCTGCCTCAGATCCGGCACAAG
Source organism: Nitrospira sp. (assembly GCA_035454845.1). Classification (GTDB taxonomy): domain Bacteria; phylum Nitrospirota; class Nitrospiria; order Nitrospirales; family Nitrospiraceae; genus Nitrospira_C. The sequence continues at coordinate 5,644 of DATIGH010000146.1, read as the reverse complement.
TTTTGGCCTCAACAGGCCGCCACACACTAGGACGGCAACTCGGGCACTGAATCCTCCCCTGTTTGCAGGCAGGATCCGGTGCCCGTTATCCTTCGCCCCGCTAGAGCGTTCCTTCTCCCTTCAGATACCGCCGGAACCGGTCCATGAGCTCGGCCCCCAGCGTACCACCTTCCGGCTTCTTGGTCTCGGGATCGGCGAAGTGGCTCCGAATTTCTTCAAGGCGTTTTTCAGCCTGTTCGTTGCCCTGCAGCCGTTTGGTCTTTTCAAGCGCGGTATCGAAGGCGTCAAACGTCAATTCGTTATACCCAAAGGAGCGAATCCGTTTCACGGCCTTCATCATCGCCTGGTTCCGAAAGCCGGTGAGATGATCGGAGTCGATCTCCTTTAGGCCGAGTTTCCGGGCGCGCCGTTCGGCGGCCTTGCGAATGCCGCTCCTGACGAAATCCGGCGAAGTCTGCAGCCGTTTCCAGGCTTCATCCGTCCAAGCGATGCGGTCTTGAGGCGTATCCCATAACTGGATCAGCGTCTGCTCATCAATCTGGGTCAAGCCTTTGTCACGGGCCAAGTCTTCGGTATCACGTTTCAGCATGTCCGTGACGAATTCGATTGCGATCGGCGGTGAGTGCTGCAGTTTCTCACGAAGACGGGCAAGCGCACCATCGGTCCACGGGAGCGGAGGCATCGCCGCCTCGCGGACGTCTCCTAGCGCTTCCACGCGCTCGAAAAGTTCCACGTTCACTTCCATGTGGCCGCCTTCTTTCGCGATTTCTTCAGCAATCTGCTTGATCATCCCTCGCATAAATTCGGGCACCGTGTTCAGCCGTTCTTTGGCCGCGGCGGTCCAGGGCAGCCGGCCTTGCGCCATGGCTTCCGCCGCCTCGGCCATACCGGAGGCACCGCCCATTCCGCCCATCATCTGGCTTTTGAACTGTTCGAGGATCGCCTCGGTAATTTCGGCATAGCCTAGTTCCCGTGCTTTTTTCTCCGCGAGCCGGCGAACCATGCCGCGGAGGAAGACGGGAGCCCGCTCCATGCGCTTCAGAGCGCCTTCCGTCCATCGGACTTCAGTGCCAACGGTATCGTCAGTATTCTGGCTCATAATGTTCCTGGTTGAGAGAGTGCATCGTTACGCGAAATCTGAAGATGCTGCAAGATGGTCAAAAAGTCCGTCCAGCGAGGCCGCAGCGAGCGAAGAGACGAGGCGTACGTTCGTTAGGTACGGTGAGCCTCTGAGCGATGCGAGAACAAAGCTGGCGGGCTTTTTGACCATCTTGCTACTGGTTGAGCAATTCCTTGAGTTCCTTGCCGGCCTTGAAGAACGGAACTTTCTTGGCGGGCACCGCCACGGTGGCGCCGGTCTTCGGATTGCGCCCTTCCTTCATCCGCCTTGACCTGAGGCGAAAACTGCCGAATCCCCGAATTTCCGTCTTGTCTCCGTTCTTCAACGAGTCCCTCACGCAGTCGAAAATGGTGTTCACCACGATTTCCGCCTGCCGCTTGGTCAGCGTCGTGACCTGTTCAGAGACCCGTTCGATAATCTGCGCCTTCGTCATCTGCGGTTCCCCTTTCGCTTTGACGAGCGTCGGCCCGCCGTTTCATGAGCTTAATACGCCATGAGGTACTTCAAGCTGACCCCGGAATAGAAATCCAGCTTCGGGAAAATTCTCGACAATCGGGATTCGATGAACTCCCGAATTGAGAAACGTCGCCTCGGCTCCACGACTTTCGGCTCACCCTCGATACCGGCCAAGTCCGCGGCAAGCTGTATGGCGTCCTCCAGATTGCCGAGTTCATCGACGAGTTTCGCTTCCTTGGCTTGTCGACCGGTAAAGATGCGGCCATCGGCCAGTGCCTGGACCGCCGATGGCTCGAGCGCCCGTCCCTCGGCGACGGCATCGATGAACTGCTTGTGGACATCGTCCATGACGGCCTGAAGCAGCGCCTGCTCTTCGTCGGTCATTTTCCTGAGCGGTGAGCCCACGTCCTTGAACTTCCCGCTCTTCACGACGATGCCCTCGACCCCGATCTTTTTCAGCAGTCCTTCGACGTTGGCCGTTTCCATAATTACGCCGATGCTGCCCGTAAGTGTGCCAGGATTCGCGACGATGCGGTCAGTCGCGGCGGCAATGTAATAGCCGCCGGACGCGGCGACCGTGCCCATGGAGGCAATCACGGCCTTGTTGTTCTTATTCCGCACCCGCTGCACCGCATCATAGATTTCCTGCGACGGAACAACGCCTCCGCCCGGGCTGTCGATCCGCAGGACAATCGCCTTGACGTTAGGATTCTCGCCGAACCGCTTCAAGTCCGTCACCGTGGATTGGGAATCCAGAATCACGCCTTCCACCCGAATGAGGGCCACGCGGTCCTCCGTGGAGAGATCCAGGTCTGGGAATAACAGATTCACGAGCAGCAACAGCGCAATCCCAATCCCCGCCAACAGAAAGATTCTCCGAATCAGGGAGTGCTTGGGTTTGCTGGATGTCTCGTCGCTCATAGACCTTGTGCGCATGCGATGGCGCGAGAACCCGATGGTCCCGCACCGGTACTCAGAATCTACTGCTCGTCGTCTGCGGAGCCGCGCTTGCGGCTTTGTTTAGCCGCCCGTCCCAGACTTTGGTCCGGTGCGCCCTGTGCGGCATGGTACTCGTCGACGTGTCGTCGCTCGGAGTCCAACTGGTGGTCGCGAAGGCTCAGAGCGATTTTCCGCTCCTCTCGATCCACCTTGATGATCTTTGCACTGACCTCATCCTGCAATTTGAACTTCTCTTCGAGCTTCGCGCTTTGATCCAACCCGGCTTCGCTGATATGGATCAAGCCTTCGACGCCGCCTTCCAATTCCACGAAAACGCCGAAATCCGCCACTTTGCTGACTTTCCCGGAGGCAGACTCGCCCACGCGGTACCGTCCAGGGATTTCGTCATCCCACGGATCACGCGTCAGTTGCTTGTAGCCCAGCGAGAGCCGCTCTTTCTCTTTGTCGATACGCAGAACCACCGCCTCTACTTTCTGACCTTTCTTGAAAATTTCCGAAGGATGCTTGATGTGCTTGGTCCAGGACATGTCGGAGATGTGGATCAAGCCGTCGATGCCCTCATCCAAGCCGATGAAGGCGCCGAAATCGGTGAGGCTCTTGACCTTCCCTTCGATGCGGGTCCCGATCGGGTATTTGCCTTCCACCATATCCCAGGGATTGGGCGCCGTCTGCTTCATGCCGAGCGAAATCTTCCGGCTGGCAGGATCCACGTTCAGCACGGCGGCTTCGACTTGATCGCCGATGGCCACCACACGGGAGGGATGGCGGACTTCGTGAGTCCAAGACATTTCCGAGACATGCACCAGGCCTTCGACACCGGGCTCCAATTCCACGAAAGCGCCGTAATCGGTCAGGCTGACGACACGTCCCTTGACGCGGGTGCCGATCGGATATTTGCCCGCCACATTGGTCCAAGGATCGGCCGACTTTTGTTTTAGGCCGAGGGAAATTCTGCCGGTTTCACGGTCGTACTTGAGCACGCTCACCTCAACTCGATCGCCGACATTGAACATTTCCGATGGATGGCCGACGCGGCCCCAGGACATATCGGTGATGTGCAGCAGCCCGTCGATTCCGCCGAGGTCGATGAACGCTCCGTAGTCGGTGATATTCTTGACCGTACCCTGAATCAACTGCCCTTCTTTCAGCGTGGCCAAGGTGGTCTGACGCTTTTTGTCTCTAGTTTCCTCGAGCAGGACCCGACGGGAGACAACCACGTTGCCGCGGCGGTGATTGATCTTGATAATTTTCATCGGGAACGTGCGGCCGACGAGGCCGTCGAGATCCCGGACGGGATGGAGATCGATTTGGGAGCCGGGCAAGAACGCCTTGACTCCGATGTCCACCATCATGCCGCCCTTGATCCGCGAGACCACCTTGCCGTCAATGCTTTTCTCCTCCTTGTACAGCTTTTCCAATTCCTCCCAAATTTTCATCTTGTCGGCTTTTTCTTTGGAGAGAATCAGATTGCCGTCGGCGTCCTCGCATTCTTCAATGTAAACCTGAATGCGGTCGCCGATCTTGAGGTGTTGCAGATCGTCATGCGAGAACTGATCGGTGGGAATCATCCCCTCGGATTTGTACCCGATGTCGACGACGACTTTATCCTTTGTTAAGGCGACCACCCGCCCTTCCGTAATGGTGCCCTCCTCGAGGTTCTTGAACGTTTCCTCGTACAGGGCGGCTAACGCCTCGCGGTCCAACTGTGGCTCACTCGATTTCGAAACCGTACTCATGGGGACTGTCCTACTCTTCCGACGACCGTCGGGTGCTGATGATCAATGACACCGGCGCTGACTCAGCATTGCGAGCACCGGCACTGGCATGATGGGCTGGCGGAGGAACGCCGCCCAATGCGGCGATCCGCTCCATCACGACTCGACTCACTTCCTGATAGAACTGCTTCGTCTCTGTATTCCCCTCTCGGGAAAACGAAAGCGGCGCTCCGAACGATACAGATATCGGATGAAACCGCGGCCGCTTAGCACCAGCCGGCAACGCGTCAAACGTACCTTTGAGATAGGCAGGCACGACTGGGCAACCCGTTTGCGCGACAATCATCCCCAACCCCGCTTTCGCATGCCGTAACCGCCCATCGAGTGTCCGGCTTCCTTCAGGGAAAATGACGACCACTTTCCCGGCCTTGATCAGTGCAATTGCCCGATCGAAGGCCCTGCGATCCAGCCGCCCGAGCTTCAGCGGAATCCAGCCCAACCACTTCAAAATTCCTTTCAAGCCGGGCATAAACAAATCACTGCGTCCAAGATACCAGGCTCGCCTGAACATTCCACATCCGAGCAGCGGAATGTCGAAGTAACTGGCGTGGTTGGCAGCCACGAGCACACCGCCATGCTTCGGCACAGAACCCGCCACACGAAACCGAAAGCAGGCCCACGCCACCATGCGTACCAGCACCCATAGCATCGCGTAGGCAACCGAACTCACAAGTTAGCCGTCACCACCGCCAACATCTGGTTGACGACCTCTTCCGCCGACAAGCGTGACGTGTCGATGTGAAGCGCGTCTTCGGCCGCGACGAGCGGCGCCATGGAACGCGAGCGATCGCGGTCGTCCCGGCCGGCCAGCTCGGCGCTCGTCTGCTCGATGGCGGTGCGGTGCCCGGCGGCGACAAGCTCGAGGTGTCGGCGTTGAGCACGGACGGTCACATCCGCCTCCAGAAAAAATTTCACCGGAGCCGACGGAAAGACCTTCGTGCCGATATCACGCCCTTCGGCCACGACAGAGCCCTTTTGTCCAATCTCGCGTTGCACAGGCAGCAGCCAGGCTCTCACGGCCGGGATGGCCGAGACGACCGACGCCGCCGCCGATACCGCCGGTGTCCGCAGGTCTTTGGTGACGTCCTTGCCGTTGATGAAGACCGTCACCTCGTTGTTCGTCACTTGCATCCGAAGCGACAGTTTCGACAGCAGGCCTGCCACGGCCTCTGCATCCGCGGGCTCGAGCTTCTGCTCGAGGACTGCCCAGGCCACCGCTCGATACAGCGCTCCCGTATCGAGATACAAAAAGCCGAGCCGTGAAGCCAAGAGCTTTGCGACCGTGCTTTTTCCCACGCCGGCCGGCCCGTCAATCGCCACAATCATACGTTCA
>DATIGH010000145.1:0-2278 GCA_035454845.1 Nitrospira sp. | reverse complement strand
GTATTTTGCGGTATCGGTGGAATACAGGCCGCAAAAGACCAGCGGTTTCACTTCCTTGTACCCGGGGAACGGCTCCGACGTCGGCTGGACGGCATCGGTGATCGTGTCTCCGATCTTCACATCGGCGACTTCTTTCATGTTCGCGCACAGATAGCCCACCTCTCCGGTCAACAGTTCCGTTTTCTTCACCCGCTTCGGCGTGAACTGACCGACTTCCATCACTTCAAAGGTCCGGCCGTTGGACATGACCTTGATCTTCATGCCGGGACGAACCGCCCCATCGACAACGCGGGCCAAGACGATGACGCCCTGGTAGTTGTCGAACCAGGAATCGAAGATCAAGGCCTTCAGCGGCGCATCCGGAACGCCGGACGGCGGCGGGATCCGCTGGATGATGGCCTCGAGGACTTCGGGTACCCCGCGCCCTTCCTTTGCACTGATGGGGATGGCGTCGCTGGCATCCAGCATCAGCACTTCGGAGATCGAATGCTGGGTATTCTCCACGTCCGCGCTGGCTAGATCGATCTTATTGATGACGGGTATGATCACGTGCTTGTTGGCCATTGCGAGGTTCACGTTGGCAATCGTCTGCGCCTGAACACCCTGCGTCGCATCCACGAGCAACAGGGACCCCTCGCAGGCCGCGAGACTCCGCGAGACCTCATAGGTGAAGTCGACGTGGCCGGGAGTGTCGATCAAGTGCAGGGCGTAGGAGTTCCCGTCCTTGGCCTTGTAGCGGATCGCCACCGCATGGGCCTTAATCGTGATCCCTCTCTCCCGTTCCAGATCCATGGCATCCAGAATCTGGTCCTTGGCCTCTCGGGCCGTGATGGCGCCAGTGGCTTCGAGGAACCGGTCAGCGAGGGTTGATTTGCCGTGATCGATATGGGCGATAATTGAGAAATTACGTATGAGGCTTTGCAAATCCTAGCTCATTTCTTCAATAAAATCGGTTCATTATAGTAACTGCCCCCTGGGTTGTCAAAGTAAAGAGCCCCCCGTATAATCCGCGCCGCGCCCGCACCGGTATTGATTTTCCGGCACGACGTCCCACATCACGACCTCCATGGCCAACAAAAAAAAGACGCCTTCGTTGGGCGACTGGGACCGGCAATATCTGTGGCATCCCTTTACCCAGATGCAAGAGTGGGAACAGGAGGTGCCCGTCGTCATCGAACGGGGAAAGGGCCCGTACCTCATCGATACCGAAGGTCGACGCTATCTCGACGGCACGTCGTCGATCTGGGTGAATCTCCACGGACACCGGCATCCCCGCCTCGATCGGGCGCTCAATGCGCAGCGAAAACGGATCGCCCACTCCACGCTCCTTGGCCTCTCGAACCCTCCGGCGATCCGCCTCGCACGAGAGCTGATCGCTGTCGCCCCGAAAGGACTGACACGCGTCTTTTACTCGGACAACGGCTCAACGGCGGTGGAAGTCGCTCTCAAGATGGCGGTGCAGTACTGGCAGCAAAGACACTCCGAGGCAGGCCCCAAGAACCGCTTCCTCCACCTCAACCTGGCGTACCATGGGGACACACTCGGAGCGGTCAGCGTCGGCAACATTGAGCTGTTTCATGCGCGATTCCGACCCCTGCTCTTCCCGACCCGGGCGGCTGATCCTCCCTACTGCTACCGCTGTCCGCTCGCCTTAACCTATCCAGCCTGCCAGCTTGCATGCCTGGATCCCATCGAGCGAGTCCTCAAAGCCCATCACCGCGAGCTCGCAGGATTTATTATTGAGCCACTAATCCAGGCCGCTGCAGGCATGATCACGCAGCCTGCTGGCTATCTGACACGCGTGAGAGAACTCTGCTCAAAGTACGACGTCCTGCTGATCGCCGATGAAGTGGCCACTGGATTCGGGCGGACTGGTACGATGTTCGCCTGCGACCGGGAAGGGGTGACGCCGGATCTTATGGCGCTCAGCAAGGGCCTCACGGGGGGGTATCTGCCGCTGGCCGCCACGTTGACGACGGAGGAGATCTATCAAGCCTTCCTAGGGAAGTACGAGGAGTTTAAAACGTTTTTTCATGGCCATAGCTACACCGGCAATCCACTTGGGTGCGCCGTCGCATTGGAAAATCTGAACATTTTCCGGACCGAGCACACACTGACAACACTGCAGCCGAAGATTAGTCTGTTGTCGCGGCTGCTCAAGCCCCTCCTTCGGCAGCCGCACGTGGGTGACATCCGGCAGCAAGGCTTCATGGTCGGCATCGAGCTCGTGCGTAACCGTGCCACGCGCGAACCATATCCACTCCAATCGCGGATCGGC
>DATIGH010000144.1:0-6175 GCA_035454845.1 Nitrospira sp. | reverse complement strand
TTGTCGTTGCCATTGATGTTGATCTGGCGGATGCGCATCATCTCGCCTTCTTTGATGTTGAGAATGATGGTGGCCGTGCGTTCCTCGGCGTTCGGATTCACGTTCGGGATCACCTCCGCAAAGGCGTAGCCTTTACTGCCGTACAGATCGGTCAGCCGGCTGATCTCATCCCGGATCTTCTGGCGCTGAAAAATTTCTCCCGGCTTGATCTTCATCCTATCGCGTAATTCCGGTTCTTCGAATACCGTATTGCCGCGGAATCCCACGTCGGCGACAGTGAAGGGTTCGCCCTCGTTGACGGCGTAGGTGACGACGAACCATTTCTTGTCCTCGCTGAGCTCGACGGTCGGCAATCCGACCTGCGCGTTGAGGTATCCCTTGTTAAGCAACACTTCTCTGATCCGCTCCACGTCGTTGTTCATTTCTTCGCGCTTGAGAACACCCGCATCGGACAGAAACGAGGGCAGCTTGAGCTGGGTGAACAACCCGTACCAGGGCACCCATTCACGCGTGGCGGTCACTTTGAAGACTTCGCCCTTGGTGGCCGACCGCATGCCGTCGAAGTTCACGGTTTTGACTTTGGCCTTCTCGCCTTCTTTGATGAAGAACGTCAGCCGCTTCCGGTCTTCATCGAGCGTCTGCACGATGGGGATGACCTCCGCGCTAAAAAAGCCATCTTCCTGATAGGCAAGCCGGATTTTTTCCGCGCTTTCCTTTGCCTGTTGCTGATCCAGGAACGCCTGACTCTTTATCGTGATCTTCTCTTTCAGCTTGTCGTCACTCAACTCCTCGTTGCCGTCGAAGACGATCTCCGTGATGAACGGTTTCTCCTGGACGATGAATGTCAGGGCAATCCCCTGGGGCGTCGACTCCGTCTCCACCTGCACGTCCTCGAAATAGCCGGTTTCATAGAGGATCCTGATTTGCCCCCGGACGTTTTCGGGGGTATAGGGATCGCCGGGCTTCAAGGTCAACCGTCCTTCAATGGCGGGTAGCTCAATCTTTTTGTTGCCGCGAATCTCGATTGAAGCCACCATGGCCGTCGGAGCCTGTGCTGGCGCCTCACGCACAGGGCCAGCCACCAAGGAAACCAGGACCAGCATCAGCAACAACCAAGGCGGGCGTTGTACGGAAGATCCCTCCGTCACTCGCACCGAACTCCCGGACGGACCACAGAGTATACCAACCCCATCCAAAAGCCTCGATTAGGGGAGACAGATCGCCCTTCACCCGAGCCCCGCAGCAGACACGGACCGGGAGACATGGATGACAGTGGCAATGAAGACGACTGACGTGAGATGCCTACGCATGCAGCGTTGCAGCATCAGCCACGAAGCTGAATAAAAAGCTTCCGGATTATATGGGGCAAGTCCTTCAATGTAAAGCAGATCTCGGCCGAAATTCCCCGAGGGACCATCGGCGTTGGAGAGAGAGGCGATTCCTTGACATCACCTACCCCATCACATACTATCGCCATATGTCGCGCTCCGAAGTTCGTAAAGCCATTCTTCCCGCCGCCGGCCTCGGAACACGATTTCTTCCTGCCACCAAGGCCTCTCCGAAAGAGATGCTCCCATTGGTCGACAAACCGCTCATTCAATATGCGGTGGAAGAGGCGGTCGCATCCGGTATCGAAGACATCATCGTGATTACGGGACGGGGCAAGCGCGCCATCGAAGACCATTTCGACCGCTCCGTTGAATTGGAAGAAAATCTCAAGGGCAACGGCAAGGGCCAGCTGCTCAGTCAGATTCGGCACATCTCCAATCTCGCCAATTTCTGTTACGTGCGGCAATCCGAAGCGCTGGGCCTTGGACACGCCGTGCTCTGTGCGCAACACTTGATCGGCGACGAACCATTTGCTGTCATGTTGGGGGACGAAATCATCGACGCGCCAGTTCCCGGGCTCGCGCAGCTGGTTCACACCTATAAAAAGCGGCACGGGGCGGTGTTGGGCATCCAGGAGGTGCCTCATCAGGAAGTCAATCGTTACGGCATCATCTCGCCGGAGCGACTGTCGGACGGCCTCTATAAGGTGGTGGATCTGGTCGAGAAGCCGGCGCCATCGGATGCTCCCTCGAATCTGGCAGTCATCGGACGCTATGTGTTACCTCCGGAAATTTTCCCGATTTTGCGAAAGACAAAGCCGGGGAAAAACGGGGAGATTCAGCTTACGGACGCCCTCAAGGAGTTGGCCAAGCACTCTCCCATGTTTGCGCTCGAAATCAAAGGCAACCGCTATGATGCCGGAGACAAGCTGGGCTTCCTGATTGCGACGGTTGAGTTTGCGCTGAAAAACCCGTCGCTGGGCGCAGACTTCGCCGACTATCTTCGAAGCCGTATGGAGTCGGCCGGAGACCATCGCCGCACCAGCAGAGCCTAGCCATCGCATCCGTTCTCTGTCGAAGAACGATTCAATGAAGGTCGTGAGACCACGTCGATGAGCGAATCGATCGAACAAGACCTGACGCCGCCGCAAAACGTCGAGATTCCGGAGCAGTTGCCGCTGCTGCCCGTGCGCGACATCGTCGTATTTCCTTATATGGTGCTGCCGCTGTTCGTCGGGCGTGAAATGTCGATTAAGGCCATCGAGGCCGCCCTGGCTGGCAACCGGATGATCTTCTTGGCGACGCAAAAAGCGCTCGACGTCGAAAACCCCACGCCGGACGACATCCATACGATCGGCACTGTTGGCATCATCATGCGGATGCTGAAGCTGCCAGACGAGCGGATCAAGATTCTCGTCCAGGGCCTCTCGAAGGCCAAAATTGCCGGCTACATCCAAACCGATCCCTATTATTCCGTGCGCATCGACAAGGTCAGTGAGGCCAAAGCCGCCGGTTCCACGCTCGAGAGCGAGGCGGTCATGCGGACGGTCAAGGAGCAGATCGAACGGATCGTCAGCCTCGGCAAGGTCCTGATCCCGGACGTCATGGTCGTCATTGAGAATCTGGAGGATCCCGGACGCCTGGCTGATATGATCGCGTCCAATCTCGGACTGAAAGTGGAAGTCACGCAGTCTGTGCTGGAAATCACGGAGCCGCTCAAGCGGCTCAGGCAGATCAGCGAAATCCTCGCAAAAGAAATCGAAGTCCTCTCGATGCAACAGAAAATTCAGGCCCAAGCCAAGGGCGAGATGGACAAGACCCAGCGCGAATACTTCCTGCGCGAGCAACTCAAAGCGATTCAAAAGGAGCTGGGCGAGCTCGACGAGCGGGCCGAAGAAGTCGCGGAATTCCGCAAGCGCGTCAAAGACGCGAAGATGCCCGAAAAGGTGTTGAAGGAAACGGAAAAGCAGCTGAAGCGGCTGGAGAAAATGCACCCCGACACGGCCGAGTCGGCAACGGTCCGCACGTACCTGGAGTGGATGGTCGAGCTGCCCTGGTCGAAAAAGTCCAAAGACAATCTGGATCTGCGCGCGGCGCAGAAGGTCCTCAATGAGGACCATTACGATCTGGAAAAGGTCAAGGAACGCATACTCGAGTATCTGGCCGTCAGGAAGCTCAAAGAGAAAATGAAGGGGCCGATTCTCTGTTTCGTCGGTCCGCCCGGCGTGGGCAAAACGTCGCTCGGCAAGTCGATCGCACGCGCACTCGGCCGGGAATTCGTGCGTATCAGTTTAGGCGGTGTGCGTGACGAAGCCGAGATCCGCGGCCATCGCCGAACCTACGTGGGAGCCCTTCCCGGTCGCATGATCCAGGGCATGAAACAGGCCGGCACGAATAACCCGGTCTTCATGCTCGACGAAATCGACAAGGTCGGTATGGACTTTCGCGGCGATCCTTCGGCCGCCCTGCTGGAGGTGCTCGATCCCGAGCAGAACCATACGTTTACCGACCATTACTTGGGGGTCCCGTTCGACCTCTCGGAGGTGATGTTTATCACCACCGCGAATCTCATCGATCCCATTCTTCCCGCGCTTCGCGACCGCATGGAGATCATCGAGATTCCCGGATACACCGAAGAGGAGAAGCTCGGCATCGCGCAGCGCTACCTCATCCCGCGACAACTCAACGAGCACGGCATCACCGAAAAGCATGTCAAGATCGCCGAAGCGGCGATCCGCCAGATCATCATGCATTACACGAGAGAAGCCGGCGTCCGGAATCTCGAACGGGAAATCGCCAACGTAATGCGCAAGGTGGCCAAGAAAGTGGCGGAGGGCAAAGGACTGGGATTCCCGGTAAATGCCGGAAATCTGCACAAGTATCTGGGCGTCCCGAAATTTGTCCCGGAATCGGAACTCGAGAAGGACGAAATCGGTGTGGCCACCGGCTTGGCCTGGACCGAAGCCGGCGGCGACGTGCTGTACATCGAGGCGACCGTCATGAAGGGCAAAGGCGTGTTAACACTGACCGGCCATCTCGGTGACGTTATGAAGGAATCGGCGCAAGCCGCCTTGAGCTACGTCCGGTCCCGGGAAAAATCGCTGGGCATCAACCCCGACATGTTCACCAAGCAGGACCTGCACATCCACGTGCCGGCCGGCGCCATTCCCAAAGACGGACCCTCCGCCGGCATCACCATGGCCACCGCGATCGCCTCGGCGCTGGCGCAGGTGCCCGCGCGGCGAGATCTCGCGATGACGGGCGAAATCACGTTGCGCGGTCGGGTGCTTCCAATCGGCGGTTTGAAGGAAAAAATTCTTGCCGCGAAACGTGCGAAGCTGACTTCGGTGGTCCTTCCAAAGCGCAACAAAAAGGATTTGGACGAAATTCCCAAACACATTCTCAAAGGTATTCAACTGGTATTTGTCGACACCATGGACGATGTGATGAAGGTCGCCTTGCGGCGCAGAACACCGCCCAAAAAGAAAACAGGCCAGCCGCAAGCCCCTCACCAATCGCCCAAACCGGCGCCCCGCCTCGAGAAATCGCGGCGAGTCGAGCAGCCTGCCAACGCCCGATCAGCCTCCCGCCCGCACGCTTCTCACCGGCCGCATTAGCATGGCATCGTCGGCCCGGCCTCACGCCGGCTCCAAAATGCGAGAATTCGAGCTCATCCGGACGCTCAAAACGCGATACGGGGCGACTCATCCATCGATTGTCCGCGGAATCGGCGATGATGCAGCGGTCATCGCTTCGAGCCGAAACCGGTATCATCTGTTGACGACCGATCTTCTGGCGGAAGGCGTCCATTTCGACCAACGTACCGCCGCCTTTGGCGATATCGGGTTTCGGGCCGCAACCGCCAATCTGAGCGACATCGCCGCCATGGGAGGGGCTCCGGAATATCTTCTGGTCTCATTGGCCCTTCCGCGCGACGCACGAGGCCGGCAAGTCACACAGTTCTATGACGGCCTGATGGCCGCCTGTCGCGTCCATGACGTGAAACTCATCGGGGGCGATACGTCAGCGTCGAGAGACGGCTGGTTCGTCAATATCACGCTGATCGGATCGGTGCGCTCTGGCCATGTATTGTTCAGAAGCGGAGCGCGCCCGGGCGATGATCTCTACGTCACCGGCACGCTGGGCGATTCACGAGTAGGCTTTCAATTACTGCAGCGTCGGCGAGGTGCGGCAGGCACACGATTTCTCACGCCTCGGCATCGACGGTTCTTGATCCAACGCCACTTGCGGCCCACGGCACGCGTCCGCGAAGGGCGCTGGCTCTCGACAGTCCCCTGGGCGACCTCAGCCATTGACCTTTCTGACGGTCTGTCGGGCGATCTCCGGCATCTCTGTACCCAAAGTGGCGTTGGAGCGCTCGTCGAGCTGTCGGCGCTGCCGATCTCACCGGCCTGCCATCGGTATGCGTTGGCCGTCAAGCGTGATCCCGCAACCTTTGCCTTGGCAGGGGGAGAGGACTATGAACTGCTCTTTACCGTCCCTACCCGCCAACGCGGTCCATTTGAGCGGGCATCGGCACGCCATCGTATACGGGTCACCCGGGTGGGAACGATGACGCCTGCAAAGGAGGGGCTTCGCATGGCGCTGCCTGACGGACGTCAGCGTAAGCTGCCCCTCTCGAGTTACGAACACTTCCGTCCAAGTTAGTAAGGTCGCTCGCCTCATGGCTCCCTTTCGCGCGCTGCTGAGACAGGTCCTCCACCTTCAGGAATCGCCGCAACGCACGGCCCTGGCGTTTGCGATCGGTGCCGGCATTGCGTTCTGCCCTTTATATGGTTTCCACATGATCCTCGTGGGGCTGTTCAGCTGGGCGTTCAAGCTCAATT
>DATIGH010000143.1:0-11897 GCA_035454845.1 Nitrospira sp. | reverse complement strand
AGTGAAAACGTCGAAAGCGCATCAGCCCGCCGTACCAATAGGGCAAGGAAAGACACCGTGGCGGCAAAATACAGCGCCATAGTGACCATAAAAAACACGGCGGCCATGAGGTCTATCCCCTCAACTTTTCAGGACAATTGGCTCGGGGTAAGCGCGTAGGATTATATCGATGGGGCGTCAAAAGAGTCAACAAACGTCTGGGAATGTATCGTCTTCCCAAAACGCTCGCCGCCAAGGCGGCACTCTGTTCGTCGTCGGTACACCCATTGGGTGCCCGGATGACCTCACCCTCCGTGCCAGGGCGATCCTCGAACAGGTCTCCATTGTGGCGGCAGAGACTCCTTTCGTCACTCGCGCCCTGCTGGACTACCACGGCATTGGCGCCTCCATCACTGGATACGGACGCGGCCATGAAGAAAAGATCGCCATCCTTCTCGACCGATTGAAGGCTGGGCTCGATATCGCCCTCGTCTCAGACAGCGGCATGCCGGTCATCTATGATCCGGGCCGGTTGCTGATCGCCGCGGCTCGAGCCGCGGGGCATCGTGTGACGGTGATTCCCGGCCCTTCGGCCTTGACCGCAGCCGCAGCGCTCTCAGGCTATGATGGCGACCGCCTCTTATTCATCGGCAGGTTGCCCCAATCCACTTCGCAGCTCGATCGCTTTTACCGGCAGCTCGGACGGGAAGCCGGCACCACTGTCCTGTTTGCGCCCCCTTCTGTCGTGTCACGCCTCCTCAAGCGCCTACGACGTCTCCTGCCCGGCAGAAGAGTGACGCTGATCGTCAACATGACAAAAGCCGATGAGCAGCTGTATGAAGGAAGCGCAGGGAAACTGCTCAAACGCGTTCCCTTGTTTCCGATGGATTCGGAAGTGACGCTCGTACTGCCCGGTGCAAGGAAAAAAAGGCGGTGACCTACTGCCGCCGGATCATCACGCGGTAAGACGCATCAAGTGGTTCTTGAGATAGGACCTTATGACCTTCATTGCTCACGCTCATCGGGACGTTACGGATCGGATCTCCGGCGTCCAGAATCACCGACAGGATCTGCCCTTGTTCCATAGCTTCCAACTTGAGCTTCGTCTTGACGAAATTGTACGGACAGATCACGCCGCGCAAATCCAATTCAGCATCAGGGCGAACCGCCTGCTCCTGCTCGCTCATTATGGTCTCCTCTAGGTGTTTTGGAAAATCGTACCAGGCGAGCGATCGGACCGCAATGTCCGGGCCGGATCCCCTCCAGCCCAATGAGAAAGGGGCAGCCTCGCGGCTGCCCCTTTCGGCAAACACTCTAGACCCTTTTTGACCTTACTGCAGGCCCTTGACCAAATTCGGCTTGGCTTCGTCGGTGCCATAGTCCGACTTGTTTTGAAGCTTGGTCTCAGGCGCCACGGTCTGATAACCCCAGCCTGGCTGCGGTTCGCAATTCCAGCAGGGAGCCGCTCCGGTGAATTCGCCAATCGTCGTCGTGACCGCTCCACCGGTCACAGTGCCTGGAAGGACACCGCCACTGACGCCACCGGTGATTCCGCCGCTGTTCGTCACAATGCCACGCTCGGTCATCGGATTGGGCCGTTGACCCAGGCCGCCAAACCCGGCGAGCTTCTCGTTTCCACGCAGCACACTGATCTCACGAACCAGCTTGCGACCGGTGCCGAACGGCTGGGCTGAGCTCGTTTCCTCGAATACTTGCACAATCACATCGTCGCCCGATTCCAACGTGCGGATTTGATCCATGTTGGTCTTGTCATCGAAGTACACGGTGCGATAGTTCATCGCACCGCCGCCCGCACGGCCTTCATCGTGAGAGCTTCCTCCACTTTCCAGATGCAATTTCTTGCCTGGAAGGTCCACGCCCAACACGCGGCCGTACACGGTTTCAGCTTGTGAGAGGCGCTCAAGGAAGTTCGTACGATCAAACGTATTCACACGAGTGCTATTTCCGGACACGTCACCGACGCCCTCGCCAACACCCAAGCCCGATTGGTTGCTCTGCAACCGCTCTTGAGCGATCGCTACACTCACGGAGCCGACAAAAAGAATTGCCGCTCCTAGCGCCAACACCTTACGCATGTGCTGCCTCCTTGGTGAGTTAGAAAATAAATGTAAATGACGGACAACAAGACAGGACGATGGTTGACCCATGAAATCGTTTTATTTTCATATCTCTAGGGGCCGGACTATAGGCCAGTCCCAAAAACAAGTCAAGTGGGGAACGAGTGGTGCCCGGAGGGAGGGTCGAACTCCCACTCTCTTGCGAGAACCGGATTTTGAGTCCGGCGCGTCTGCCAGTTCCGCCATCCGGGCAAAGTGAAGGGGCGCCACTTCTAACATGAAGTTTCATAAGGGTCAATCGTCGGAGACTTGGGGGCGGCCCCTTTTCTTTGGAACAAGGGCGGTGCTACAATCTGCACTGAAGTCGGCTTCATTAGAGGAGGATTGAGACATCATGACTGAAGTTCAGTGCGTCACCTGCGGACAGGCCGGAGAACCGATTACGGATCCGCTGTTTATGGGCAAACTTGAGATGGAGATTAAATCGAAGGTCTGCAAACCTTGCTGGAAAAAATGGGAATCGATGCGGGTCATGGTCATTAATGAGTATCAGGTGAATCTCGGCGATGAGAGCGGCCGGGAACTGGTCAAAAAGCAAATGAAGGCGTTCCTGAAGCTTGACGGCGAGCAAGCAGACACCTCCAAATTGGACCAAAATTATCGTCCTCAAACCTGACCGCGCGCGCTCATCCCTTGAAGCGCATGTTTCGGTCGGCCACTTTACCAATTTTCTCTTGCGATCTCGCCAGTTTCGTTGACAGGCCAAATCCAAAAGTGATAGGGTGCACAATTCGTTTCGAGCTTCGCTGAATTTGATCTGAAATGTTGATCTGATCGGGGAACGTCGCCTGCCGTGATTACGCAAATGCACCTCAAAGGGTTGATGTTCGACCCGTACAACAACGCCTATATCGTCGTGTTGCGCGACGAGGATGGACACGAGATGCTTCCCATCTGGGTCGGCAAAGCGGAGGCCGGCGCCATCAGCATGGCCCTCGAAAACGTCGCTCCTCCTCGCCCGATGACTCATGACTTTATGAAATCGATCCTCGATGCCTATGACGCCAAGGTCATCAGCGTGGTCATCACGGATCTCAACGACAACACCTATTTCGCCAAGATTCATTTAATGTACGAAGACTCGGAATATACCGTCGATGCACGTCCCAGCGATGCCATCGCCCTCGCGCTGCGCTCCAATGCGCCGGTCTTCGCCAAAGAATCCGTGCTCAACAAGCAGAGCTCGGAAGAACTCGAGCAGTGGCTGGAAAACTTGAAGCCGGAAGATTTCGGCAAATTGGATTCGTGATGGGCCAGAGCAAGCCTTCAGCCGATCAAGGACTTGTCGAATACGCCGTCGACCGCGTCCTCGACGAGACCAACACCGATACCAAAATCCTCGTGCTCACCCGTCAGGACGGGCGAGAGGACAGTTTCCCGATCTGGATCGGTGCCGCCGAGGGTCATGCCATCAAGCTGGCGCTCGACACGACCTTGACGCCCCGGCCGATGAGCCACGACTTGATCAAGAGCTTTATGGAACATCTCAATGTCCGCGTCCGCCGCGTGGTGATTGGCGATGTGAAGAACAGCACCTATTACGCCACCGTGTATCTTGAAAACAACGGCGTCGAACGGACGGTGGATGCGAGACCGAGCGACGCCATTTCGCTGGCCTTGCGCACCAGTGCGCCAGTGTATGTCACCGAGGATGTGCTGGCGCGGCGCAACACCGCCAATCTCGAGTCATGGCTGGCAAAACAGGACCAGAAGAGCAGCAATAAACAGGAAGTGCAGGAACCTTGATTCATTCGACGTGAAGGAGCGCGGACGGACGATGTCGACCTACCTACAGAAACCAGCCGAAGTGCAGGAGAAGTGGTATCTCGTGGACGCTGAAGGCAAGACGTTGGGGCGCCTTGCCGCCAGGGTGGCAGGCATGTTGCGGGGAAAACATCGGCCCACCTTCACACCGAACGTGGACATGGGCGACCATGTTGTGATCGTCAATGCGGAAAAGATTCGACTGACCGGCGATAAAATGGACACTAAACTGTACCGCCACCATACGGGCTACCCTGGTGGGTTGAAAACCGCCACCGCCAAGCATGTCTTCCGCAAGGACCCGACGAGATTGCTCGTCGAGGCCATTGAAGGCATGCTGCCAAAAACGCCGCTCGGCAACCACATGGCCAAGAAGCTTCGGGTCTACGCGGGCGCGACCCATCCGCATCAGGCACAGAACCCGGAAACGATCACACTGAATTAACCAACGGCGATACGATTCAGGATGTTCAAAAAGTCGTCCTTCTCACCCGCCCAGCCCCAGCGCGCCAAGACGCGCTTTTCCCAAGCGTCGGCCGCAGCGAGCGAGACCGAGGACGTACATACCAAGCTTCGCTTGAGCCGCTCGTTTCGATTAAATGCGAGCGGATAGGTCCTTTGCCACCACTGTCTTTCTTACGTTGAAGTTGAGAAAACATTGCCAGTAAGAATAATAGATATATAAGGAGAAGGAGAGAGCATGGCAGTAGCAACCGAATACGCAACCGGTCGGCGGAAATGTGCGATCGCCCGAGCCTGGGTCACCGGCACGGCGGGTGACATTACGGTTAATGACCAACCTTTGGAAAAAGCATTTCCACGACTCACGCTGCGGCAGATCATCCAGCTCCCGCTAGAGATGGCCGGCGTGTCAGGCAAGTTCTCAATCAAAGCCACCGTGCATGGCGGGGGCCCGACGGGACAGGCCGGTGCATTGCGCCATGCCATCGCCCGTGCCCTGGTGAGCTTGAGCCAGCCGCTCCGCGCGCCGTTGAAAAAGGAAGGACTACTCACCCGCGACTCCCGAGTGAAAGAGCGCAAGAAGTACGGCCAGAAAGGTGCCCGGAAACGGTTCCAGTATTCGAAGCGGTAAGACGCCGACGTCGCATTCACGAAAAGGGAAGGCGTTCGGCCTTCCCTTTTTTTATGTCTACAGCTATAAGAGAAACTAGTTTCGTGTTCCGGGTGACGTGTTTCAACTTTATTGGTTTGAAAGCAGAAATCTGTAAGCGTGATGAGTGATGGGTGATGTGTCCAAACCCAAGAGCATGGGTTTCCGACTCATCGCAGATCACTGATCACCCTTCACGGATCACTCGTCCAGTAGAACACGAAACCCGAGACGCGAAACCTCTACATGCAATTCCTAGGTCGCTAAAGGGATGAGAAAGATAAGAATCGCCATCGCAGGCGCCAGCGGCTATGCCGGAGCCGAGCTCGTCCGGCTCGTCGCGCTGCATCCTCACTTCGAACTGATCGCGGTCACGTCGGAAAAATCCGCCGGCGCATCGGTGGGCTCCGTCTTCCCAAGCCTGGCTGGTTTGGTTCCACTGACCTTCCAAGCGCTGGCGCCTGACGCCATCGCGCTGCAAGCCGACGCGGTCTTTCTCGCCCTCCCCCACACGAAATCACTGGAGCCGGTCGCGGCCTGCATGGCCACAGGTAAGTTCGTCGTCGATTTGAGCGCCGACTATCGCCTGAAAGATGCGTCCGTGTATGAACGCTGGTATCAAACGCCACACTCGCATGCCGACCTATTGGAAAACGCCGTATACGGTCTCCCAGAGCTTCATCGCGAGGCCATTGCCAAAACGAAATTGGTCGCCTCACCGGGCTGCTATCCCACGGCAGCGATTCTCCAACTGGCGCCGCTGTTCGCCCAGGATCTCGTCCAGGCGCACACGGTCGTCATCGACGCCAAGTCCGGCATCTCGGGCGCGGGGCGCAGTCCGGCATTGCCTTATCATTTCCCTGAAGCGCATGAATCGCTTGAGCCCTATAAGATCGGTCAGCATCGCCATATTCCAGAAATTGAACAGGAACTTTCGGCGCTGCTTCAACGGCACGCCGGCCCATCGCCTGTGGAGCCTGCGGCCAGCACCGTCACGTTCACGCCGCATCTCGTGCCAATGAATCGCGGCATCCTCAGCACGGCCTATTGCCGACTCAAGACGACGATGGTCATTGCAGATGTGCGCGCGCTCTACGAGACGTTCTATAAGAACGAACCGTTCATCCGGCTCTCGCACGACATTGTGCCCAATCCCCGCTACATCAAAGGATCCAACTATTGCGACATCGGCGTCTATGCCGACGCGCGCGCCGGCTGGATCGTGACCGTCGCGGCGCTCGACAATCTCGTGAAGGGTGCGGCGGGGCAAGCCCTCCAAGCGATGAATCTCATGCTTGGACTCCCGGAAGAGACCGGCCTGCGCGCGCCAGCCGCCTATCCCTAACCCTCCGACCATGGCTTGGATGCGCAGATCCGCATGAGCCAGAGTGATCCCCATGGCATTGCGGCGCCGTTGGGCTTTCGCGCCGCTGGTCGGCATTGCGGCATCAAGAAACCGGCATTGCTGGATCTTGCGCTGATCGTCTCTGAGCGCAGCGGCCCAATCGCCGGACTGTTTACCACCAATCAGATCGTCGCCGCCCCCGTGACGCTCGATCGTCTGCATTTGCGACAAGGTATCGGCCGGGCCATTCTCATCAACAGTGGAAACGCGAACGCCTGCACCGGGCGCCAAGGCATGGCGGCGGCACGCAAAACCGCGTCGCTGGTCGCCCGTATGCTCGGCTGCCCCATTCATGAAGTCTTCATCGGTTCGACGGGTGTGATTGGCCGCGCGCTGCCGGTGGACCGCATCATCAAGGCGCTCCCGGACTTATATAAGAGTCTGAGCCGCACGGGCGGGGCTGCAGCGGCCCGCGCCATCCTGACCACTGATCTCACACCCAAATCGGTGGTGCGACGCGCGCGCATCGGCGGGAAGATCATCACCATCGGCGGCATGGCCAAGGGTTCGGGCATGATCCATCCGGCCATGGCCACGATGCTGGGATATCTGACGACCGATGTATCCATCACGAGAGCGGCGCTGCAACGGGCCCTCCTGCAGGCGGTCGATGCCTCGTTCAACTGCATTTCGGTGGACGGCGATACGAGCACCAATGACACGGTGTTGTGTCTCGCGAACGGCATGGCGGGTAATCGTCAAATCAAGGAAGGGACACCGGCCTTCCGCCGGTTTGTCGCACTCCTCACGGAGGCCTGCGAGCCACTTGCCCTTGCCATCTGCCGTGATGGCGAAGGCGTGACCAAAGTGGTGAAGATCGTCGTGACGGCTGCCGCCAGTCAGGCCCAGGCGCGGGCAGTCGCCAAGACGATCGGGACCTCGAATCTCGTCAAAACCGCGCTGTTCGGAGAAGACGCCAACTGGGGCCGTGTGATGGCAGCGCTTGGCCGAGCTGGCGTCCCCCTCGACCCGGCGAAGGTCAGTCTCTCGTTCGGAGGCGTGCCGATGGTCCGCCATGGCGTCGGCCTGGGGCTTGGGGCAGAACGGCGAATTGCCAAGGTCTTCAAACGCAACGAGTTTGCGATCACGGTGGGATTAGGCCAGGGCACCCATCGCGCACATCTCTGGACGACGGATTTGTCCTACGAGTACGTCAGAATCAATGCAAGCTATCGATCCTAGGCCTGATTTTCTGCATTCCATTCTTGTAAACCGCCAGCCATTGTGCTAACGTTCCAAGGCTCTCGGGCTGAAAAGTATCCAGGCTCCCTCTACCGCGAGAGCGAGCAAGAGGGAAATTATCAAAATATACATCGACGTCACTGACGTCGCTTGGCTTGAGAATAAGGGGGCGTGCCCCCTCGCCTGTTGGCGCTCTGCGAGCCTTGAGGGGAGGTGAAGGTATGGGAGTCGTGTCAATTAAGGAACTATTGGAAGCCGGAGTTCACTTCGGCCACCAGACCAATCGGTGGAATCCGAAGATGAAGAAGTTTCTCTTCGGTGAACGCAACGGCATTTACATCATCGATCTGCAGCAAACGGTCGCCCGGATGGAACAGGCCTATGCCTTCGTCCGTGACACCGTCGCCTCAGGGCAAAGCGTACTGTTCGTCGGCACCAAGCGCCAAGCGGCTGAAATCCTGCAGGAAGAAGCGGTCCGCGCCAACATGTTTTACGTCAATCAACGCTGGCTCGGCGGCATGCTCACCAATTTCCAGACCATCCGGCGAAGCATCGACAAGATGAAGAAGCTCGAGGGCATGCTCGCGGACCCCGCTCAATACGGCCTCACCAAAAAAGAGATCGCGCAGAAGCAGAAGGAAATCGTCAAACTGCAGAAGTTTTTGACCGGCATCAAGAACATGCGTGGCCTACCCGGCGCCGTGTTCGTGCTCGACACGCGTGTCGAGCGGATCGCGGTCCAAGAGGCGACCAGGCTCGAAATTCCGGTCATTGCGATCATCGACAGCAATTGCGATCCGGACGATATTACGTATCCCATTCCCGGAAACGACGACGCCATTCGCTCGATCAAGCTCATTACTTCGCGCATCGCCGACGCCTGCATCGAAGGCGCCCACTTGCGCACGCAACGCGACGAGGCTGAATTCCAGCCGAGTCCCGCCGGAGACGACAAAGCCGCGACCGCCTCGCTGGCTGCCGCCCCTGCGTCATAGTCTCGGATCGAGCGACTGCATTACATCCATTTTTGCGACGAAAAAGGACGATTACGCATGGCTGGAGCAAGTCAGTTGGTCAAGGAATTAAGGGAAAAAACCGGCGCCGGCATTTTGGACTGCCAAAAAGCGTTACAGGAAACGGGCGACGACATCGAAAAGGCGATCGACTACCTGAGGCAAAAAGGTCTAGCGGCGGCACAGAAGAAATCCGGCCGGGAAACGAACCAGGGGCTGATCCATGCCTATATCCATATGGGCGGCAAGATCGGCGTGTTGATCGAAGTCAACTGTGAAACGGACTTTGTCGCGCGCAATGAGGAATTCAAAGCCTTTGTGAACGATCTCGCCTTGCAGGTCGCCGCTGCCAAGCCGTCATACGTGAAACGCGAAGACATTCCCAAGGAGGTCGTCGACAAAGAACGGGCGATCTACGAAGGGCAGGCCAAAGAAATGGGTAAGCCGCCGGCCGCCTGGCCGAAGATCGTCGACGGCAAGCTGGAGAAGTTCTACCAGGAAAGCTGCCTGATGGAACAGGCATTCATCAAGGACCCCGCCGTGATGGTCAAAGACCTCCTCGCCCAGAAAATCGCGAAGATCGGCGAAAACATGAACATCCGCCGCTTCACACGCTATCAACTAGGCGAAGCATGAGCTCTGCAAAATACCGGCGCATCCTCCTGAAGGTCAGTGGAGAGATGTTGGCCGGTGAGCAGGGCTATGGCATCCAGCCGTCCGTCCTCGAAGGCCTCGCTGGAGAAATCGCCGAGGTCGTCAAGCTCGACACTGAAGTCGCCGTCGTCATCGGTGGCGGCAACATTTTTCGCGGTATCGCCGCGAGCGCTTCCGGCATGGAACGCGCGTCCGCCGACTACATGGGCATGCTGGCCACAGTGCTGAACGCGCTGGCGCTGCAAAATGCGCTGGAGCGCTCAGGCGTCATGACCCGGGTCCAGTCGGCCATCGAAATGCGCCAGCTCGCGGAAGGCTATATCCGGCGCCGGGCCATTCGCCATCTCGAGAAGAAACGGGTCGTGATTTTCGCAGGCGGAACCGGCAATCCGTATTTTTCCACCGACACGGCCGCCGCGCTACGCGCCATGGAGATCGGGGCGCAGGTCATCATGAAAGGCACCAAGGTCGACGGCATCTACGATGCCGACCCGGCGAAGAATCCTTCCGCAAAGAAATACGATAAGATCTCGTTTCTATCGATCCTCAATCAACATTTGACGGTCATGGACTCCACGGCCATCAGCCTCTGCATGGACAACCAGCTGCCGCTGGTCGTCTTTAATCTTAAAGTAGCCGGCAACTTCAAGCGCGTGGCCATGGGTGAGCCGATCGGCACGACCGTCACGGCCGACAAGCGCTAAACTCCATGGAGTTGTTATGTCAAACCCAGCCACTATTCGCCAGACCGTCACGCAAAAGATGGAAGGGGCGCTCGAGCATTTGAAGCGGGACCTGGGCGGACTGCGCACCGGCCGGGCATCCGTCGCCCTGCTGGACAACATCCGCGTCGATTACTACGGCACCATGACGCCGCTCAGACAGGTTGCGAATCTGTCGACGCCGGAAGCCCGGCTGATTACGATCCAGCCCTGGGAGCCGCAACTCATCAAAGAAATCGAAAAAGCCATTTCCATGTCGGGCTTGGGCGTGACGCCCTCGAACGACGGCAAGATGATCCGTGTGCCGCTGCCGCCTCTCACTGAGGAACGCCGGAAGGAACTGACCAAGATCTGCAAGAAGCACGGCGAAGACACCAAAGTTCACGTCCGCGGCTTCCGGCGGGATGCGAACGAAGAGTTGAAGAAACTCCAAAAAGATGCCAAATTGACCGAAGACGAGCTGCGAAAATCGGAAACGGAGATCCAGAAGCTGACCGATCAGTTCGTGCAAAAGGTCGACGATGCGATCAAGAAAAAGGAGCAGGAAATCCTGGAAGTGTGATCGCAACGCTCCAATAGGCCACTTTCTCCACCCGCCCGACCCCAAAGCGCCGGGACGCTTCGTTCCCTGGGCGGCCGCTTAAGTAACCTTGCACTACACGACTTACGCCAGAATCGATCTCGCCGCGCTCGCCCACAATCTCTCTCAGCTACGAGCGCGCCTCAAGAGCGGCTGCGGCATCATAGCCGTGGTCAAAGCGAACGCCTATGGCCACGGTGCCATCGACGTTTCTCGTGCGTTGGTCCATTCCGGCGTTGCACGCCTGGCGGTCGCTTCCGTCGAGGAGGGCATTGCCTTACGAGAGGCCAATGTTCATGCCGACATCTTGGTGCTCGTCGACCTGTTCGACAAGTACATCCGGGACCTCGTCACTTATCAACTGACCCCCGTCATCACCGAGCAACGCCTGCTGCCAATATTGGCCAAAGCCACAGAGGGTGCAACCCACCCCTTTGCCATACATATAAAGGTGGATACTGGTATGGGGCGCTTGGGCTTTGCCCCTTCCGACCTTGGGAACTGCTTCGATGCCATGTCTGCTTGGAAATCTCTCCGCATTGAAGGGTTGATGACCCACCTGGCGGACAGCGATGGAGACGATCCCAGCTATACCGAACACCAACTGAAAACTTTCCGCGGTCTTCTCGAGCAGGTTGGACAGCGTGGGATCACAATTCCCAACGTGCATGCCGCGAACAGCGCGGCGATCGTCCGGTATCCACAGTCACATTTTTCCCTAGTGCGGCCGGGTATCGCGCTCTACGGCTACCATACGCTTCCTGACAGCGTCCCGTGTTCGGAATTGAAGCCGATTCTTTCGCTTCGGACGAAAGTCATGCAACTACGGACCCTGAAGCCAGGCGACAGCGTCAGTTACAACCGCACGTTTGTGGCCAAGCGCCCTATGACGATCGCCGCGCTCCCGGTCGGGTATGCGGACGGCTACAACCGAAAACTATCGAATACGGGATCCGTGCTCATTCACGGCCGGCGCGCCTCCATCGTGGGGCTGGTCTGCATGGACATGACGATGATCGATGTCACGGACATCCCGTCGGTGCAAGTCGGCGATGCCGTCACGCTCATCGGCCGCGACGGCGAGGAGGCGATCGGGGCGGACGATCTTGCCAAATGGACCGGCACCATTCCTTATGAAATCCTGTGCGCCATCGGCTCGCGCATCCCTCGCGTGTATCAATCCCCGTGAGTCGTCTTCAATACGCGATTTTGATCGACACCCCGCCCGCGTGCAGCGTCGTCTTGTAAAGGCCGTCGACTGTCGGATTGCGGTTTCCCGTAATCGTGCGGTCTTCGTACAACGCCGCCTGATACGACAAGTCCAGGCCGATGGATTGAGGCTTCAGGCG
>DATIGH010000142.1:0-2837 GCA_035454845.1 Nitrospira sp. | reverse complement strand
AGAAATTGGTGTTGTCTTGGACTCGAGAAGAGGTGAGGAAGGAATGGGCCGAAGACGCAAACACGATGGCGACTCAGGTCTGGCTTCCGATCAGATTCCCGGGCAGAACCAAAACAACACAAGTATCAGCCTTGTCACTTTCTACTGCACCACCACCAGGCCTTTCGCGGTGGTACACGGCTGCACTGTACCGTATGACTGAATTAAATGCAAGCCGGAATCGAAAAAACGGATGCGAGTAAGAGCGTTCAGTACGCCGCGGGATTTGACACTGGGCGCTGGGAGAACAATGGCACCGCATGCAAGCTGTCGAAATACAAAGGAGATTGCCCTCGAACCAGCAGGCCGATCTCGCCCAGTCCCAGGGTTTGATCCCGCACCGACAGCATCAGTTTGCCGTCGAAGAACACCTCGATCACATCCTTGCTGATGATGGTGTCACGATTCATTCGCAGGGAATGCCACTCGACGGGCTTTGGTGTAATGGCCGCCTCGCCTAACACGGTCACTTGATCGCCGAGGACGCGCACGACTTCGAGCGTCTTCGCCGCTAGATCGATGATCGCCGCGTAAAAATGCTGCTCATCCTGGAGGCCGATGACGATACCGCCCTGCCCGACACCGCCTTCACCCGGAAAGCGCAGCCGGACCGACACGTCGGGGTATTCATACTCGAGTTTCGCGGCCACCAACAGTTGATAGCAGGAGCCCGTGCGGCAGGATGACTCGGCCTTGAGGATATTGGGAGGAGAAGGGGCTTCCCTTTCGGCCGCGACGGTCCATACGGGCAGACCGTCCCCTCCAACGATGAATTGAGAAAAGCCGGAGAGGGCATCCTCAGGGGTCTGTTGGTCGAATGTCCAGCGGTGAAACAACCCGCCGAGCGCTTGTTGCTTTAAATTGGCCTGTTTTTCAGTCGGGGTCTCCGCTTGTATCGCGGACGCGGGGAGCGGTCCCAGCTGGCCGTGAAATATCAGCGCCGCAAGCACTGCAACGTACCTTGATGTCGTGAATCGGTTCATCTTTGCACTGATTGCCTGTTTGTGTTGGACTGGCTTGTTTTGATCTCGATGATCTCCTGCTGGAGTCGGTCGCGCTCGTTCAAGATTTTTTTTCGACGGCGCCAGCGATCCAAAGACCACCAGCGCAACTTGTCCTGGAATGTCACGGTCGGTAGTTGGGCGCTGCCTCCCGGAGCATGCTGGAAATCATAGCCTTGATGGCGCTCGCGATTTGAGAAGAACCGCCGGTAAAGATGATCATAGATGCCTCGAGAATGATCGCCGTGTGCCATCGAGTTCCCTATAGGATCCCGTCGAGTCCTTGTGCGTCCGTCACGGGTGGCGAACAAGTCTGACGGTGGCATACATACGCGGTCGGACGGCCACCAACACGCATCTTCTCTCTCGCAAGCGGCAATTCGTTGGCGTCGCCGGATCCCGCCTCATCCACCGTCAACACGATCCGATTGGGGAGGTAGCGTTGTTGCACCGTCGTCAGCATCGCTTCTGTCAGACTGTGCGCTCGCGGTCCAACAATGACGATTTCCTTCGGCCCCTCGAGCCACCAATCCAACGCGCAAAGCAGCGCCGCCGCACTGTAAGGGTTTTGAGCCATGACGGTCTGAAAAACCCGTAAGATTCGTTCCGCTCGATCATAATACCGCTCCTCACCCGTGAAAGAGAAGAGCCTCAACAGGACCGAGGCCGCGACGGCATTCCCGGATGGAACGGACGAGTCGGTCCCCGTTTTCATCCTCTGAAGCAAACGCTCGTGATCGTGACTGGTGAAAAAGCACGCGCCTTCGGCGTCGTCCCAGAAATTGGACAACAGACTGTCGGTGACCGCGCGAGCCTGATCGAGATACCAACGATGAGAGGTGGCTTCGAACGCATCGAGGAGAGCCGCTGCCAGCCAGGCCGCATCCTCGAGATACCCGTTGAGACGCCCCTGGCCTGCGGCCACGGTACGGCACACACGGCCGTTTGTACAGGCACAATCCAACAGAAATGTGAGCGCTTTTTCCGCCGTGGCCCGATACGCAGGGACGCCAAACGTACTGGCGGCATCGAAGAACGCGGAGATCATCATCGCATTCCAGCTGGTCACAATGTTCTCGTCGCGTTGCGGCTTCGCCCGTGCGTCACGAGCCGCGAGCAATTTCATGCGAGCGGCTCTCAAGACGGATTCGTCCGCGTCCGGTGCCTCCCGGGATTGCCCTGCTTCGACACGGTGCAACACGGTCTTCCCTTCGAAATTCCCTTCCGTCGTCACGCCATAGATCCGGCAGAATTCGCCGCCGAGTCCCCGTCCCAGCACGGTGGTGATTTCGTCAGGTGTCCACACAAAAAAAGCGCCCTCTCGTCCTGCGCTGTCGGCGTCCTGCGCGGCAAAGAATGCCCCATCCGGATGGGTCATTTCCCGCCGGACATATTCGAGGGTCTCTTCCACCACCTCGCGAATACGCTCCTCTTTGGTTAGGCGCCATCCGTCGAGATACAACCGCACCAGTTGGGCGTTGTCAGAGAGCATCTTTTCGAAATGCGGGATTCTCCATTCGGCGTCGATGGCATACCGATGAAAGCCGCCACCGAGGTGATCGTAGATGCCACCGGCGGCCATGGTCCGCAGTTGCTGCAATACTTGGTCCCGGAGTGAAAGATCCGCCCTCCTGACCGAGGGTCGCAACATGAGGTTCAAAGGTGGCACGGTTGGAAATTTCGGACCTTGGCCGAATCCACCGTGAACGGAATCGAACCGCTGCCCGAGTTCGCTGCCGGCTTCATCGAGCAGCCGCTGGGTCAGCGGTTCCCTGGAGGGCGTGGGGATCGAAATTT
>DATIGH010000141.1:0-7076 GCA_035454845.1 Nitrospira sp. | reverse complement strand
TCTCGGCAATACCTGCGCGCTGATCGAGGATTTCGCTGCGGCCGAGCGCTGCTATCGGGAAGTCCTGGACATCCAACGCACGGGACAGAACCCCCATGCCATCGCCCACACGCTGGTCAATCTTGGCAACCTGCACATCGGGACTGGGCATGCGGAAAAAGCCCGCCCCTACTATTTGGAGGCGCTGGACCTGCTCCGCGCTCTGAACGATTCCCGCGCGCTCGGGATCCTCTATAACAATCTGGCCCTACAAGAAGCGCGGGAACGGCGCTGGGAGGAGGCAATCGCATCCTTCAACCAAGCCCTGGCCTACCACCGCATGGTTGGAAACGAAGAGGGTTTGGCTGTGACCTACAGCCAAATGGGTCAGTGCTTTCTTGAGCAAGGGAATCTTGAGAGCGCCGAGCGCTGTTTGAACAACGGCTCCGAACACTATATCAAGCTCGGAGCGGAAGCCGGAGAGGCGGCTGTGCTGCGCCTATTGGCTGATCTCTATCGACGGCGTGGGGATAGGCTTGCTGCTATTCGTTGTCTCGAGCGAGCCGTGATGATCGATGCGAAGTACGGCCTTCCTGATTCGTCCCGCGATTTGGAAGCATTGACTCGCCTGAAAGATTGCGCCGATGGACACTGACACCTTCACCGAATTTCCATGACCACGCCAAGCCGGTCCCGCTCGCATATGGTCGCGGGCTGAGCGACTCTCCGTCGTGCCGCTCTTCTGAAAAACTTACATGTTCGTAATGCCCTCTTTACAAGAATATGCTACTCTGCAGGCACGCGACAGATATAATTAAGGGAGAATCCGAGATCGACCCACGCGCACCCACATTCAGTGAAGGCTTCTCTGCAGCATTTCAACTCTCTCTGGACAGCCGGACAATCTTTGTTACCTTTAGAAGCGTCACGATGGATTACCTGCTGTTGGCTCGATGGTCAGCCGACCAAGGTTGAACCGGATGCTGAATGACGCGGTCCCCGCTCGCTGCTCCAATCACTTTCATCGCCGCTCTCTTGCTCTCCGCGATCACCTGCCAAGCCGAAGAGATCGTGCCGCGTCTCACCATAGGTACCCAGGAGATCGGTCTCAGCGCTGGCTATCTGCTGCCGCATCGCCTGACCACCGATCACACCACGAAACAGAGCGGTCCGGCGGTTATGCCCTCCTGGGCCATGGTGGTGACGGACCCCATCGCCAGCGGCCATTGGTATGGAGGCCAACTGTTGCTTGGAGCAGAAATCGTCTATATCCAGTTTGAGGAGCCGGAGCTCACGCATGGGGTTGGGTTCACACCGAAGATCAAGTACCTTTTTGAAGGAACGGGACGACTCAGACCGTACGTCGAGTTCGCCGGTGGTCCTTTCTGGACGGATCTCGGAGGCCAAATTCCCGAACAATCTTCGCAGTTCAATTTCATCCTCACGGCCGGAGGCGGCCTCTCCTGGTTCTTCACATCCCAGATGTCGTTCAACGTCGGCTATCGGTTTCATCACATCTCGAACGCGGGCACCCAATATCCCAACTTGGGCCTCAACTCGAGCCTTCCATATGGAGGCTTCTCATTCTACTTCTAGGAGCACACCGTGAACGCTAACCCCACCCTTCGTCGCCTCACACTTGGCTGTTTCGGATTGATGTTGACCGCCATCACCGGTTGCTCTCACTGGATAGAAATGAAGAGCCCATTCGCGGAGGCCGATGAACCAGCCGCGCAGGTGATCGCGCGAGACGAGCAAGTGCCGCTGATTCTGGACCGCATCCGCACCACCAGGAACGGAGCCCCGCAGAATTCTTCAGCTGACACCGAACAACGGATTCTCAGCTCACTGGCAGACATCGGACTGTTCTCATTTCTCGCATCGGCCACCAGCGGCGCCCCCACCTTTGGGGAAAAGACGGTACGTGCCCGCCTTCTGTTCGATGAGGCCATTGACTCTCATGCCGGCAGCACGGCGTTGAAAGGCATCGTCCTCGGCGCGTCCATGTACATTCTCACTCCGTTTCTTCCCTTGGAATACGAGTATGCCGCCCATCTCTCGCTCGACCTCGAACGCTGGGACGGTGAAATCAAACACTACGAGAGCCGGTCGGCCGGTTCCGCGCGCTACCACCTGTTCGGCGCCACGCCGATCATGATCGATGAGTTGAAAGGCCACGTCACCGAGACCTGCCTCATCGACCTCGCGAGACAAATCGCCCAGGACACGGGGTTTTATACAGCGAGCAGCGCGCCGCTTTCAGAGTCCGGCATCCACACGGTATCGGTCAAATCTCGTTCCTCAAGCACTTCCGCTTCCGCCGCAGCCGCAGTTCCTGTGTCCGCACCGGTCTCAATCGAGCCATAGACAACGGCGACGCCACGTGCGTTTTTCGTCTGGCCCATCGAAAAGCGCCAATGCTATGATGCCCTCTGACAGCTATCAGCCATAAGCTATCAGCCATCAGCTATCAGCCATCAGCTCTGAGACAACGACGCATGGACATCGAGATGTTTCGTCAAATGGTGGCCAAGAATCCAAAGGGATTTTTAGGCCGCTACGGTCTCGGCAACAAGATTCTTCAGGAAGGCGGCAGCCTGGAGGAAGCCGTAGAACATCTCCGCATCGCCGTCCAACTCGATCCGTTGCACGTCGCGTCGCATCTGGCTCTGGGCCGCGTGCTGATTGGACTGAAGCAACCGGAAGAAGCCAAGGCGGTGCTGCAGGCCGGCATTGATGCCGCCATCTCCGGGCGGTCGAACGGGGGACGCGATCTTGTCCCTGAGATGCAATCCTTGCTGCGGTCACTGGGATGACCTCGATCGACCATGAACCTTGAAACTGCGAAACAGCGCATCGATTCCGCGATCAGCCAATACGGACCGCAGGCAGCCCCTGCCATCGATCTCGTCATGAACGAGGTCCGCTCCGACCTTGGAGTCAGCGCGTTCAATGAACTGGTCGAGGAATTCGACCTCGAGCTGCTCTACAACATTGCTCCGCTGGAATCAGACCACTAACGTAGAGTGATAGGTTCGGGAGTGACTCAGCACTCAGGACTCCCGCGCTAGCAGGAACTGAGCTTTGCCCACGATCTGGTGCGCCATTTCCGGCCACGGCTTCGGACACGCTGCCCAAGTCGTGCCGGTGCTCAACGAACTGGGTCGCCAGGTCCCCGGTCTCACCGCCGTCCTGCGAACCACGGTATCGTCCTCGTTTTTTCAAGACCGGCTGACGATCCCCTGGTCGCTGCAGCCCGTGGAGCAAGACGTCGGGTGCGTTCAACGCGGGCCGCTGGAGATTGACGTCTCGGCGACATGGGAAGGCTACCGGCAGTTTCATGCGACGTGGGAACGACGCTTGTCCACAGAGGCGGCCGCGATAGCCGCTGCGGCTCCGAGAATCGTCCTCGCTGACCCGCCGTACTTGGCGGTCTCGGCTGGAAAACAAGCCGGGATTCCTTCCGTTGTGCTGGCGAATCTCACATGGAGCGAAATCTTAAGCTCCTTAGACGAGTCTGCGTCGAAGCGTCAGGGCTTGTTGGATTCCATCCGGAGGTCCTATGAAGAGGCGGACATGGCCTTACGGATCGCTCCCGGACTGCCTTTATCAGGCATTCCCAAAGTTTTCGACATCGGTCCGATTGCCGAGCCTGCCGAATCACAGCGAGAGCAGCTCCGTTCCTGCCTGGGAGTGAACAGGGCGGAAGCCGTGGTCCTTGTGGGCTTTGGAGGCATCCCTCTCAAGACCCTGCCCTGGGATCGGATAGAGCACATGAGCGGTTATCAATTTCTGGTCGACGGCGTTCCGCCACAAACCTTTTCCCGTATCCACTCCCTGTCCGTCCTTCCATTCTCGTTCAAGACAATCCTCGCTTCCGCCGACCTGGTCATGACGAAACCAGGATACGGCACGATCGTAGAGGCAGTAGCGTTGGGCCTGCCGGTTGTCTACGTCCGACGCTATAACTTTGCGGATGAAGTTCCGCTGGTCGAGTTCCTCCATCACTATGGAGTCGGCCGGGAATTGAGCCGAGACGATTTTTTTTCAGGGCATTGGCGACCGGCCTTGGAGGCGGTTGCTCACACCGCCCCCGCTGCCAAGCGTCCGCCCCTCATGAGCGGAGCAGTCGAGGCCGCCAAATCCTTACTGCAGTACTTTCACTAGTCGGCCAAAAGTGCATGAAAGTGTGCATAAAATCCGTACACAAAAAGACAGATCCTTTTGGCGGGATCCGCCGTAGATGCTATAGTTGTGGCGGACGTGAGGGGACTCCCTCCGGCTCTATTGGCGATTCGCCTTCTTATGGACACACCCGCACGACGCGCCACGTCTTCGATCGATCCGGCCCTGCTCGCAAGCATCGTCAAAGGCGACCAGCAGGCGTTCAGCCAACTGTACGACCACTCGAGCACGTTGCTCTATACGTTGGCCTTTCGCATTCTAGGGAGTCGAGAGGAAGCGGATGAACTGCTCCAGGACGTGTACTTGGAGGTCTGGCGTAAAGTCGCGCGCTACGATGTGGGACGCGGATCGCCAATCGCCTGGCTGATAACGCTCACGCGCAGCCGAGCGATCGATCGTGTCAGGGCCCGTGCCGTGCGTGGACTGGATACCACCCTGCCGCTGGATGCAGCCATGACGGCCCGCGTGGCCGACTTGGGCCCCAGTCCTTATGAAACGCAGGCCGATCAGGAACTTCGAATAGCGGTGGGAAACGCGATCACAAGTCTTCCGGCGGCGCAACAGCAGGCGATCGAATTGGCGTATTATGACGGTCTCTCCCACAACGAAATTGCGGCGAAGCTCAACCAACCGCTCGGCACCGTGAAGACCAGAATCAAACTCGGGATGTCGAAACTGCGGGAAAGTCTTCGGCGCTGCTGGGAAGAGGGTGACCTCGGATGACGCACGACGAACTGGAAGAAACCGTTCCGTTATATGCAGCCGGCGCGCTCGACAGAGCCGAACGGCAGGCTCTGGAAGCCCACCTCCTCTCGGGCTGCCAATCCTGCCATAGCGCGCTCAAAGAATACCAATCCGTCGCCTCACTTTTGCCTTTTGGCCTGTCGCCGGTTCAGGCGCCGCGCGCCTTGAAATCAAAAGTCATGGCGGCGCGCGGGAATCCAATGGTCGACGGCCTCTTGAAGGATGCCGGTCGGCGAAGCCTTGAGCCTGGCGAATGGATGAATCATCTGTTCCCACCCATCGCGCCCGCCCGATCGCTCACGCTGCCCTGGGTCATCGGTGTGGGCAGCGTGCTCGTAATTTTGATCGCAGGGTATTTCATCTGGACCTATGCCACGCAGCTGGCGGATGATGCCGCGAAGATCCAACGCTTGGAGGCCACAGTCCAAGAGCAGTCGGCCAACATCGCCGGCCTCAAGCGCCAGCTGAGCCTTCGAGAGCGGTCTTTAGCCGAATTGCAGGTCGATGCGCAGCGCAAGGCCAACGATGCGCTCGAGCTCAAGAGCCAGCTCATGGACCGTGAAGTGGAACTGGAAACCACCCGGGAACAGCTCATGGCGGTCACCCGCGGAAAGATTCCCCAGGACGAGTTTGCGGCGTTGCTGCGCCGTCCCGATGCCAAGGTAGTGAGTATGGCCGCCTCAGACATGGGGAAGGGAGCCAGTGGCGTTCTACTCTACAATCCCGTCACACAGAAAGTCTGGCTCTATTCCGCCAACCTGCCCGAATGCCCCAGCGGCACCGCCTATCAACTCTGGGCGATCGACCAGAAGCCGGTCAGCGTCGGGACATTCCATATCGATGCTGGCGAAATGGCTCACCTCATGGTCAAGCGGCTTCCGGAGTTCGAGAAGGCGCGCAAATTCGCAGTGAGTCTCGAGCCGGCCGGAGGCCGTTCACAGCTGAGTGGCCCCATCTATCTAATCGGCCAACGCTCCTCCTGACACAGCCCCGTCTTGACCTGGCCCTGAAAACCCCGCTACAACCCGCCGATGCACGGTCATTCGACCGAAGAAGATTCGCAGTTCATGCGCATGGCGTTGGCGCAGGCAGCGCGAAGCGCTGCGATCGGAGAAGTGCCGATCGGCGCGGTACTCGTGCACGCGGGAAGGGTCCTCGCCCAATCCCATAATCACCGTGAAGCCTGGCAGGATCCAACAGCCCACGCTGAACTGATCGTGATTCGCGAAAGCGCCAAGGCGCTGGGCAGTTGGAGATTGATTGATTCGACCCTTTTTGTGACCCTCGAGCCCTGCGCCATGTGTCTTGGCGCGATGGTGCTCGCGCGCATCTCCCGGCTGGTGTTTGGCGCAAGAGACCCCAAAGCGGGGGCCTGTGGATCGGTCCTCGACTTCGCGTGCGAGCCACGCTTGAACCACCGAGTCAAGGTCGTAGGAGGGATGCTCGAGGAGGAGAGCCAACGGATGCTGACGGAGTTTTTCAGAGAGTTGAGGATGCGGCAGCCGGATGACCGAGCCTCATGAGCGCCTCATACACTGACGGAGTCATGAACCCGAATCGTCCAGTCATTGCCATTCGCCGCCACGGCACCCTGCCACCCCAAACCGCAGTTCAACCACTGAATCGTCCATCCCCGTTGCATGACGGATGTGGCGGGAAGTCGAACACCCGCCTGCAAGCCAGAGGAGCTTGCAACGATCTCGCAGTGCTGAATCGAGCCAATGCCGGTTCCCTGCGCTTTCACACACGCTTCCTTGGCGACCCACAGTCGATAGAACTGCGCAGCCCGATCGTTCGCGGGCCAACTCATGATCCATTCGTATTCCGCCGCCGTGTAGAACCGTTCGGCTAGCTTCAGCGGTTGACGATCGTCGCGGACATGCTCGAGATCGATCCCCACTTCCCTATCCTTTGCCACTGAGAGCAGCATGCGGCCATGGGCATGTGAGAGGTTGAAACGCAACTCAGGACCGTCCTGTTGGCAGAGCAACGCCGGTTTGCCGGTCGGGCCGATTTTGATCTGGATCTCGGGGGGCTCAACGTCAACGTACCGGGCCAGTACGGCACGAAGGGCGCCTCGCGCCAACGTAAATGTCACCCGATCGTCTACACGGACGAATCGTGCTGCGCGCGCACGTTCCTCCTCGCTGAGCCAGGCATGACAGCGT
>DATIGH010000140.1:0-10731 GCA_035454845.1 Nitrospira sp. | reverse complement strand
ATGTGGATCACCGCGCCGCCGGCAAAATCCAAGCCTCCCAGATTGGCCAGCCACCCCCCTCCCCATATCGACTGCGACAACGGTACATAGACGCCTGCGACCCAACAGAGTCCGAACACAAGAAAGACCGAAAAGCGGATGCGCTCGACGACTCCGCCGACCACCAGAGCGAGCGCCACGGACGCCATCATCCCTCGATAGACCGGTAGCAGCGGATTCTCCTGGTCCACGACGCTCTCGGTCCCGTTCCAAGCCGCCCAACTGTTGCCGACAAGACACCACACGAACGACACGCCAGCCAGCGCGACAAACGGCAGCGCGATCGTATTCATGACATTTTTCTTTCTCACCATGCCGCCGTAAAAGAGCGCGATCCCCACTACAGCCAGGGTGAGCAGCGTCGTCGAGACCAACAGCCACAGCGTTTGGTCGTCTTGGGGGCTCACGATCGTGCGTCTGCCAACGAGACCTGATACTCGTTGCGGCCGATCAGTGCCAACGAGACTTCTCTGGAGCGGCTCAAGTGATCGACGCTGAGCAGCACCTGCGCCCAATTCATGTCGGGCAGTTCGCAAAGACAATCGAGCGTCTGCGGTCCCCTCTCCCGTAACACCTCAAGCAATCGCTTTTCGCTCGTCGACAACGTCCTATCCATGATCACCTCCATGTTACGTAAACCATTACTATTCCCTCTCATGCGTGATGCTAAAAAAGGACTTCCTTTTACACCCGCCCAACCGCGACGCGCCAAGACGCTTCGTTCCGCGCTCGGTCGCAGGGATGGTCGAACCCCGAGGCGTACCAGAGAGCCGTACGTTGAGGGGTTCGACCGACCGAGAACGAAGCTGGAGGCCTTTTTTAGCATCACGAATAGGCCCGCTCATCATGTTGACTGAGATCCAATCCCATGCGCTCCTCCTCCGGCAGGACGCGCAGTCCCACGATCCGATCCACAACTTTGAGAATGATCCAGGTCCCGGCCGCGCAAAATACTCCGACAACCGTCACCGTCAGCGCCTGCACGGAAAAAAACGCGACATTCCCCTGTAAGAGACCGTCGGCCCCCCCGGCATTCACCGCTTTGGAGGCGAGAAAGCCAGTCAGCAGAATGCCGCCGACGCCTGAAACCCCGTGGATGCCGACGACGTCCAGTGAATCGTCGTAGCCGAACCCTGCCTTCTTCATGATGGCGAGATATGACAGCACGCCTGCAGCCATTCCCATGAACAGCGCTGAAAACGGACTCACGAACCCTGCGCCGGGCGTGACCATGGCCAGTCCCGCTATCGCACCGCTGGCGAGGCCGAGGACGGTGGGTGTCCCACGCTGCCACCACTCAACGGCCATCCAGCTCAACGCGGCAGTGACTGCCGCCGTGTGGGTGGCGACAAACGCGACGACCGCCGTTTCATTGGCGCCCAGCGCGCTGCCCGCATTGAAGCCGAACCACCCCACCCATAACAGGCCTGTTCCCAGCAGCACCATCGGGAGATTATGCGGGGCCATATATTCAGTCCCGTATCCTTGGCGCGCGCCCAAAACATGGGCGCAAATCAACGCACTGATGCCGGAGCTGATATGCACCACCGCACCTCCTGCAAAATCCAGCGCGCCCAACGCGGCGAGCCATCCTCCGCCCCAGACCCAATGAGCCACGGGACAGTAGATAAAAAGCGACCACAGCACCGCAAACAGCATCAGGGCGCTAAACTTCATCCGTTCCGCGAACGCCCCAGTGATCAGCGCCGGGGTGATCGCCGCGAACATCAACTGAAACACCATGAAGGCTTGATGCGGAATCGTTGGCCCGTAGACCGCGTGTGGCGACAACCCGACGCCGTTCAAGCCGGCCCAGGCGAGGCTGCCGATCACACCCTTGATGTCCGGCCCAAACGCCAGGCTGTAGCCCAGCAGCACCCACAAAAGACTGACGAGACAGAGAATGACAAAGGTGTGCATGATCGTGCCCAGGACGTTTTTGCTGCGCACCAACCCTCCGTAGAACAGAGCCAACCCCGGAACGGTCATGGCCAGCACGAGCACGGCTGACACCAACACCCAGGCGGTGTCGGCACCACTGATGCCGGCCACGCCGGGCGGTTGTGCGAACGCCGTCTCTGGGATCACCACTGCTGCACAAAGGCCGATGCCGGTCATCGCTATGCCCGATCCGAACTGTCTCTTCATACGCCGCTTCAGGTCCTCCGTGCTAAGGTGATCGCTGCAAACACAAAGGCGTCCGCCATTCGTCTGAATGACGGACGCCTTTGTCCGTTGACCTCTGACGGACCGGCTCAGGACAACGTCGTCTGAGCCGTTCCGCACCTGACCTATGGGGGTCTTCAGCCCCTTCCGTAAGCCCCTTTAGAAGGTCTTATACTCCAGCCATTTCCCGTTCAAGGTGATTTTGCAGCGCGCTTCCCCTTGGCTCCCAGTCACCTTCTCCATATCGAGTGTGAAATCGATGGCGCTCATGATGCCGTCGCCGAACATTTCATTGGCCTGGTCGCGCAGTGAATCGCCGTACACGCCGATAATCTCCATGAGTCGGTACTTGAACGGATCGCTCGCATTGGGGTAATCCGTCCTCACCGGGAACTTGCTGAGAGCCGCCGTCGTCTCGCTGTCGAGCCCCAGCATGGCGCCGACTTTCTTGGCCTCGTCCAGCGTGAAGCGATGGTTGCCGTTCAGCGCAGCCGCGACAAAGGTGGGATTCTTGCCGACCGCCTTTGCGATCTCGGCGATCGTCACATTTTTCTCCAATCGCTTTGCCTTGATGATGTTCTTCACACTGTTTCCCTCAGATTTTCCGCTTCTCTCCATTGCCTTCTCCTCCTTGTTCGCGCGTCTGCACCACTGTCAGTGCTGCACGCAGGACTCCTCGTTGAAGTTGACCTCGACCGGCATGCCGTTGACCGGTTGACTGGCCGCCGGATGGTCGCCTTTCTCGTGTTTGGCGTGCCGGACGAGGAAGTGAATGATATGGTTTCTGATCTTATAGTAATGCGGATGCTCGATGATGGTCTCCCGTGACCGGGGGCGCGGAATCGACACATGCACCGTCTCGGCGATTTGCGCCTCGGGGCCGTTCGTCATGAGAAGAATACGGTCGGACAACAAGATCGCCTCGTCGACGTCGTGGGTGACCATGAACACTGTGTTTCTCGAGGTATTCCACATTTGGATCAGTTCCTCTTGAATGACACCACGCGTCAAAGCGTCGATCTGCGCGAACGGCTCATCCAACAAGAGAACTTTCGGCTCGATGGAAAACGCCCGTGCAAGGCCGACACGTTGTTTCATGCCGCCCGATAGCGCCGCGGGCCGCTTGTTTTCCGCCCCCTTGAGGCCGACGAGCGCGATGTATTTCTTGACATGGGCGGCCACCTCATCGTGACTCCAGTCGGGATACGCGGAGCGGACCGCCAGTGCGATGTTTTCGAACACCGTCATCCAGGGCATCAGGGCAAAGTTCTGGAAGACCACCATGCGGTCCAATCCCGGCCCGCTCGCTTCACGGCCGTTGAGGATGATGCCTCCTTCCGTCGGAGTTTCCAACCCGGCAATAATGTTCAGCAACGTGCTTTTCCCACACCCCGAGTGGCCGATGCAGGTCACGAACTCCCCTTTTTCGATCTTGATCGTGGCATCCTTGAAAATGCACACCTGGCCGAGTCCGGAGGGATTTGGAAAATATTTGGTCACATGATCGATTTGCAGAAAGGACATGGTTTACTCCTGATACGTGACAAGGCCCGCCAACTTGTTGAACCCCGAATCGAGAATGACGCCGACCACCCCGACGACGAGGATCGCGAAGATGACCCCGGAGATGTCGAGGTTGTTCCATTCGATCCAGCTGAGATAGCCCACTCCAAGTTCACCGAGCAGCATCTCGGCAGGCACCACCGCGACGAGCGCGCTGCCAAAAGAGATGCGCAAGCCATTGACGATCGTGGGCGCCGCACCCGGGAGAATCACTTTGAAGAGCCGCTGAAACCAGGAGAGCTGCACGATGGCCGCGACGTGCAGATACTCTTTCCGCAGAGAACTCACCCCGAAGGCCGTCGTGGCCAGAGTCGGCCAGATTGCCGCCATGAAGACCACAAGGACCGCCGTCCACTTGGGATCTTTCACGGTGTAGAGCAGCAGCGGCATCCATGCCAGCGGAGAAATCGGCTTCATGATTTGAATGAACGGATTCGCGGCGCGAAAGAGTACCTTGTTCAGGCCAAGAATGACACCGAGCATGATCGCGATCACGGAGGCCGCGAGAAAGCCGCCGGCAAATCGCGACACGGTGTAAAGCACCAGGTAGGCAATGCCGTGGTCGTTGGTGCCTTTCTTCACGAACGCCTCCGACAGTTCTTCGCGGGCCTTCTCGAGCACGGCCAGCGGACCCGGAATGCCCTTCACTTTCTCCTTTTCCGGATTCCAGGCGTAACTGCCGTCCGCTACGCGCACGATGTCGCCGTTGAACTCCATCATCTGCAGCTGCTCTTCGCTCAACCCCCGTTGATCGAAGCTCGAGCGCAGCGTAAAGAAATGCCAGCTCAACAGAAACACGACGAGCACGAATCCGGCGATGTACCACGGGTTGCCTTGCGACTGAGCGGTCATGACTCCTCCTCGAGCCTCTGGATTCCTTCGCCATGCCGTCGCCCACTGCCAGGCCGATGATGACCACTTCTCAAGCACCCCCTGGAGGGAAAGCTTGACCGGAGCGTCGGTGGGAGATGTGCGGGTGACTTCCGGCATCATCGTGCGGTTCATCGATTCCATCGGTTCTCCTTAGGCCATGCTGTGAATTTTGAAACTCTTCGCATAGGCATCGGCGTTGTTGGGATCAAATTCCTTGCCCATAATCGTATGTTTCATCGCGGTCGATTTATGCGTCTGATACCCCAACTCTTTGGCAATGCGGTCGCAATCCGCTGCTCGGTAGACTTGCTCGGCCACCGACTTATAATTCACGTCTCCCTTCAGATGCCCCCAGCGTTTCATTTGCGTGAGAATCCACATGGCCATCGAATGCCACGGATAGGGATCGAAATCGATGCGGTTGGGTTCCTTCTTGATGTTGCCCAACCCGTCGGCATAGGTGCCGGTCAGGACCTGCTCGAGCACGATCACCGGTTGGTTCAAGTAATTCGTCGGGGCGATGGCCGCGGCGATTTCCTTGCGATGCGCGGGATCCGAGGCGTAGTGAGTGGCATCCACGATGGCTCGGAAAAGCGCACCAAACGTATTGGGATATTTGGTCGCGAACTCTTCCGACACGGTGAACGCGCAGCAAGGATGCCGATCCCAAATCTCCTTTGAGAGCTTGAAAATGAACCCGGCATTTTCATAGACAGCGCGTTGATTGAATGGATCCGGAGCCAGATACCCGTCCACGTTGCCGGCCTTGAGGTTGGCAACCATCTCCGGCGGCGGGACCACGCGAATTTGCACATCTTTGTCCGGATGGACGCCCCCTTCCGCGAGATAGTACCGAAGAAGGTAATTGTGCATCGAATAGTCGAATGGCACGCAGAATCTGAAGCCCTTCATATCAGCCGCGGTCTTGGCGTTCTTGTGCTTGATATGCAGTGTGATGGCTTGGCCGTTGATGTTTTCTACGGCAGGCATGTAGAAGGGCTTGGGAACAGACCCCACACCGAGTGAGATGGCCAGCGGCATAGGCGTCAGCATATGGGCCGCGTCCACTTCGCCGTTGATCGCCCAGTCACGAACCATCGCCCACCCCGCTGCCCGCTTGACCGACGCGTTCAATCCGTACTTTTTATAGAACCCCATCGGCTCTGCCATGATGATAGGCGTGGCACAGGTGATGGGAATGAACCCCACACTGAGATCCTTTTTTTCGGGCTTGCCAACCGGATCCGCCGCGAAGGCTTTCAGCTTGGTCAATGGAAAGATCTCCGCGATCAAGGCGGTCAGGGCTGCAGCACCGAGGCCAACGAGCCACTGGCGCCGCGTGGGTCCGGCCGCCTGCAGCACAGCGGCCGTCACCGCCTGATCAAGCGTCCGTTCAAAATGCCGCTCGAAAGTATCTGGCCTCTCCGGCGCTTGATCGGTCATGGTGCGCTCCTTTTTCCCTTGAGTTACTTCGACAGGTACGAAAAAAAAGGCGTCCCTCTCCCGGTCGGGAGAAGGACGCCTTTGTCCATGCTTGGCGGATCGACAGCGACCCGCGCCGTGTGTACTCAAAAACTAGAAAGGCGTCCGCCATTCTTTAAAGAATGACGGACGCCTTTGTCCGTTGCCTCTGGAACGCTCAACCAGGCGCCGTTGCCTGACTCAGCTTTTCGGACCTTCTAACATGCTTGATCGCCGCTCGTCAACCGGAATATTTGCCTAGACGTCGTAATAGAGGAAGAACTCATACGGATGCGGCCGTAACCGCATGGGATCGACTTCCTTGCTTCGCTTGTAGCCGATCCACGCCTCAATTAAATCCTCCGTAAATACGCCGCCTTTCAAAAGAAACTTGTGATCTTTCTCCAGGTTATTGAGCGCCTCGTCGAGGCTCCCCGGCATGGTCCGGATCTTGGCCGCTTCCTTGGCTTCGAGATCGTATAAATCCTTTTCAGCCGGCTCGCCCGGATTGATCTTGTTCTCGATGCCGTCCAAGCCGGCCATCAACATGGCGGAGAAAGCCAGGTAGGGGTTGGCGCCCGGATCCGGGAAGCGGACCTCGATGCGCTTTGCCTTGGGACTCGGCGAATACATCGGAATCCGGATGCCCGCCGAGCGGTTTCGGCTGGAGTAGGCTAGGAGCACCGGGGCTTCGAAGCCCGGCGTGAGCCGCTTGTACGAATTGGTCGTGGGGTTCGTGATCGCCGCCAACGCCGGCGCATGCTTGAGGATGCCGCCGATATAGTGCAAGCACATCTGCGAAACGCCCGCGTACTCCTTTCCTGCGAAGAGCGGCTTCCCTTCTTTCCAGATGCTTTGATGCGTGTGCATGCCGCTGCCGTTGTCGCCGAAGATCGGCTTCGGCATGAACGTGACGGTCTTGCCATGACGACGCGCCACGTTTTTGACGATATACTTGTACATCATCATTTTGTCGGCGGTGCGGACCAGCGAGTCGAACCGGATGTCGATCTCCGCTTGCCCGGCAGTGGCCACCTCATGGTGGTGTTTTTCCACTGGAATGCCCACTTTCTCCATTTCCAGGATCATTTCGCTGCGGATATCCTGTTGTGTATCCGTCGGCGGCACCGGAAAATACCCTTCCTTGTGTCGGATCTTGCCGCCCAGGTTGATGCCGTCCTGGCCCATGTTCCACACGCCTTCATCGGAATCGATGTGGTAATAGCCGCTGTGGCTCGTCTGGTCGTAGCGCGCCTGATCAAAAATAAAAAACTCGGCTTCAGGCCCCCAGTACGAGACGTCGCCGATCTTCGTGCTTTGGAGATATTTCTCCGCCTTCTGCGCGATGTAGCGCGGATCGCGTTCATAGGTCTCGCGCGAGATCGGATCGACCACATTGCCGACGAGGCTCAACGTCGGGACCGCCGTAAAGGGGTCGAGGCAGGCCGTCGCCGGATCGGGCACCACGAGCATGTCGCTGTTATTGATCGCTTTCCATCCGCGGATGGATGAACCGTCCAACCCGGATCCGTCCTTGAACAGGTCTTCCGACAATTCGTTGGCCGGGATCGTGAAGTGCTGCCACGTCCCGATCAGGTCGATGAACTTCAAGTCCACGACCTGCACCCTGTTCTTTTTTGCAAACTCTAACGCTTCACGAACGTTCATTCCCTCCTCCTTTCAGCAAATCCTGGGAGCCCACTGGCCTCCGGCCTCACGCCGCTTTGACTTCGAGAAATTTTTCGATCGTCTGCTCGATGCCGCTCCGC
The DNA here is from genome assembly GCA_035454845.1 of Nitrospira sp. Classification (GTDB taxonomy): domain Bacteria; phylum Nitrospirota; class Nitrospiria; order Nitrospirales; family Nitrospiraceae; genus Nitrospira_C. The sequence continues at coordinate 2,860 of DATIGH010000140.1, read as the reverse complement.
ACCCGCTCCAACTGGACATGGTCGCGCACCTTGGCCCCTGCCTGATCCGTCACATAAAACACGTCCGCCACTTGATCCAGGCGGGTCGAAATGCGGGCAGCGTGGATCGACAGCCCAAGCTGAAAGATCGCATTGGTGATCACATGAAGCAGTCCCTGCCGGTCGTCCGCAAAGACATCGATGATGGTGCAACTGTCCGACGTCTCATTGTCGATGCGCACTTCGGTCGCCTCGGGTGCTTTGGGCAATGGCCTGGTGAGTTTCAGGCGGGCGCCGCGGCGGAGCACGTCGTCGACATGCTCCCATCCTTTGAGAACGGCCGCGATGCGATCGCCGACGGTGTGACGACGCTCGACCGGCGGTTCACCTTGATAGTCCGGATCGGTGACCTGAAAGGTGTCGACGACAATCCCGTCCGCCCTCGTGAGGATTTGCGCATCCAGGATCTGCAAGCCGCTGCCCGCCATGACCCCGGCGATCTTCGAGAAGACTCCAGGCGTCAGATCGTCATGGGTGACCACCGAATACTCGCAGACGCCCAGTTCGCGGTTGAAGTCCGTTTCCACGACGACACCTCCCCGGTGAAGTTTCCGCACTGCTTTCAGATGAGCCGCAATGCGGGCCGCGCCGGTGCCATACACGTACCGTTCCGGAAATAGCTTCAGCTGCGCATCGACCCAAGCCGGTTCGCTCCCGTTCTTGTGGGCCTGATCCAGGTGCTGGCAGACGTCTTCAACGACTCTGGACCACCGTGCCGGAGCTCCCTGCTCGTCACGACCGCCGGACACTTCAGGCATGGTTCTCGTGTACAGTTCGATCAACAATGATTCTTTCCATTTCGTGAGCACGCCCGGTCCCACAGCGGCAATATCGGCTGCCGTCAACGCGAGCAGCTTCCTGAGGACTTCCGGCGTGCCGACCTCGCGGGCAAAGGGCAGGACAACTCTTTCGTCATTCGGATCACGACGGAAGGCGGTGTGAGCCATGAGCAGATGCCGATGCACGAGGAAGCTGAGCGTCCTCGTTTCCTGCTCGTCGAATCCCAGCCGGACCGCGACCTCTTCAGACAACCGCTTTCCCACATCGCTGTGATCCTCCTCCTGTCCTTTGCCTAGATCGTGCATCAGGACAGCCAGATGAAGGATATCCTTGCGCTTAATGCCGCGATAGACTTCGCCGAGCACGCCAGGATCCTGACCGAGCGCTTCGACACGCCCGACAGCCAGCAGACTATGCTCATCGACAGTGTACTTATGGTATTGATTGAACTGCATGAGGCCCCGCACCGTCCCCATCGCCGGGACGAGTTTTTCCAGCAGATGCGCGCGATGCATGGCTTCCAACGTGGCCATCGTGCCGGGCCCGGCGAGGATCCTCAAGAATCCGCTGCTGACCTCTGGTGTGCGATAGGCCTCAGACGCCACCTGATCAACGTGACGGTGAATATCCTCGATCAAGGGCGGCACGATCGTCAGATTTCTCGCACGCGCCAAGTCGAACAGCCGTAACAGCAGCGCCGGACTGTCCAGCACCTTGTTCCGGTGTTCGTCCGCGACCGAGAGCAGGCTTCCCCGCACCACAAAGTAGGTGTCGACCCGCGGGGCCGGCAAAAAACGGGACAGGCGTTGCCAGAGCGGAACACTGCGGCAACGTTCGACAAACCGCACACAGCGTTCATGCAATCCCATTGTATGCTGGTAGTATTGCTGCATGAATTGCTCGACCGCGAGCAAATGGGGTTGATCGTGATAGCCGAAGTGCTGCGCGAGCCAGACCTGTTCATCGAAGGTGAGGATCTCCTGAGGTCCGCCCGCATGCACGTGAAGCAGCGCCCGCACCCGCCAGAGAAATTCCCGGGCCTCGAACAGCGCCAGCGAATCGGCTCGTGACAGAATGCCCCGGTCCGAAAGCTCGCGAATGGTCGGCGCTTGAAAACGGGCCATGCCCGCCCATTGCAGCAAATGGAGATCCCGGAGACCGCCCTTGCTCTTCTTGACGTTCGGCTCGAGCAAATAGACAGTTTCACCGAATTTCTGATATTCCCGCCGCCGTTCTTCGAGTTTCTGGTCAAGATACACGTCGCTGTTTTTGGCAACGACCTTGCGCAAATACTTGCGATGAAAATCCTGGAACAGATCGGCGCTTCCTGCAAGAAACCGCGCCTCCATCATGGAGGTCTTGACTGTGGCATCGGCTTCCGCCAACTCGAGGCTGTCGGCAATGGTGCGGACGCTGTGTCCCACCTGGAATCCGCAATCCCAGAGCGGATGCAACACGGCACGGACAAGTGATTCGACTGTCTTCCCCGCTCCTGTCTGATACAGAAACATGAGGTCGATATCCGACTGGGGAGCCAGCTCACGCCGGCCATAGCCCCCCAAGGCCATCAAACAGCACTGTTGCATGCCGAAGGTCGCCATCTCGTCACCGCCCTGCCGCATCGCTTCACGAAACCGGCCGATGATCAAGCCGTCGACGAATTCCGTCATGGCCGCGAGCGTTTCTGCGCCCGAGGCACCGGCCATCACGCGGCGGGCCACGAGCGCGCGATGCTCCTCGAGCACCTGGACAATATTGGTGGATTGTGGAAGGGAGGAAAAGGACGATTCGAGTTCCATGGTCGGTATTACAAGGCGGTCTCCCCGGTCTCCCCGGTGCGGATGCGGACCGCCGCGCTCAAATCGCGGACGAAAATCTTGCCATCTCCGATGCTGCCGGTCTTGGCAGCACGGGAAATCGTCTCAAGCACGCGCGGCACTTGCCCATCCTGTACAGCCACCTCGATCTTCACCTTTGGGACGAACTCGATCGTATACTCTTGCCCGCGGTAGGTTTCCTTGTGACCTTTTTGGCGGCCAAA
>DATIGH010000139.1:0-7344 GCA_035454845.1 Nitrospira sp. | reverse complement strand
CACCCGGTTCGGCTGCAAAGGCGTAAAATGGCTTCCATGGCTGATTTACAGAAATTCATGGCTTTTTGGGGAAGTCCTGATATGGTGGAAAGTGGATCTTGCTCATGCGATGGCAATGATAAAGCACATCATGTCGATCCGCAGCGTGCTCGTCTTTTTCCTCGCGGTTATCGCCGTTATCTTCACCGCTGTCAGCTGGCAATTCGGGGTTTCTGACCCTAAGGCGAACCCTTCGGATAATCCGGTCGTGGCCACCATTGATGGGCGCCCGATCACCCTTCGACAAGTCGAAAAGACTGTGGAGCTCCCTCTCTACCTCCTGGAGGCACAACGGCAGCAAGTCCTTCGCCAGGCGATCCAAAAGCTCATTGACCGGGAATTGCTTGAAGCAGAAGCGTCGAGTAGAGGTGTCAAGCTTTCCCAGTTGCTCGAAGAAGCATCGCAATCTGAAGCCATTGCCCGGCTCGCCAGTCTTCCCGCACCGGTCAAGCGCTTGAGCATCGATGGCCAGAAATCTTCGTTGGATCTCCAGGAGCAAGCCAGGATTCGTCAGGCACTCCTTGTTTCGCTACGGCGCAAAACCGATGTTCGCGTGACTCTGCCCGCCTTGGAACCACCGGTCCTTGCAATCGATCCTGAGGGTGATCGCACCCTCGGATCTGACCGCGCTCCGATCACGATCGTGGAGTTTTCAGACTTCCAATGTCCCTATTGTCAACAGAGCGTAAAGGTGATCAAGGCGTTGCGGCAGTTGTATGGCGAGAGAATTCGGATCGTCTATCGAGATTATCCGGGGCCCAATCATCCCTATGCACTGCGAGCGTCCGAAGCGGCGCGCTGCGCCGGGGAGCAAGGTAAATTTTGGGAGTACCACGACCTGCTATTTGATCATCAATCGTCGAGCAATGGCTGGGACTTTCTCGCATTGGCGAAGAAGCTGGGATTGCAACAGCATGCGTTTGAAGGCTGTCTGAGCTCCAATCGTTTTCGGGAGCGCATCGCCAAAGACGTGCAGGACGGACTGGAACTCGGCATTACGAGTACGCCCACATTCTTCATTAATGGCCGGCCTCTCGTCGGCGCCCAACCATTGGCGAATTTTCAGGCGCTGATTGATACAACACTGCTCGCATCCCAGCCACAGTCATAACCCGTCGGATTGGCTTGTAAGATCCAAGCCTGCTAGCCTACTCTATAAGCAGGAGGCCGACGATGGAGGACCCGAGCCCGATTAGAATCTCCAGAAAGTATCTTCCCAAGATTGAAAAAAGATTTCCCGCAACAAAAAAAGGCCAGCCCCCTAAGGAGCCGGCCTTGGAGATGGTACTTGCACGAAGATGCAAGCCCTTCGCTCTTACTTGCTAGGGCCCTCTAATCAGCGCTTCGGAAGCATTCTCCTCGCGATTCCAAGCCCGGCAAAACCGGCACCGAGGAGGATCAATGACGTCGGCTCAGGAACTGAGGTGCCATTCGTATATCCACCATTCTCGGTCGTATATTTCACGAAGGGCGAATAGTCCCGTTTCCAATCCCGATCCTTGAATTTCTGCTCACTCTTCTCCACCTTAAAATCCTTACGATCAAACTTAAGCTCTTTGAGCTCAAACTTAGAATTTTTGAAATCCTTCTTAAAGTCTTTCCAATCAAAATCCTTAAAATCTTTCACTTCATGTCGGTCAGCATGCGCGAGAGGTGTTAGACCGACTATCAGGATCGTGAACCAGAAAAAAACGTGACTTCCGAATTTCATGATGTATCTCCCTTTTGCAATACAACACTTTATCTAAATCTAACGCAAGAGTTATACCTGAAGGCAAACCCGTTGACAATTCAAGTCTAAGGTATTTGGTCACGACACGCTGCTGTAAAAGACTCTGACGGTCGGAAACAGCTGATGCATCGAATTCGCGACCTTGAAGCAGCAAAACATTTCAGCTTTATGAGGCAATCTCAAGAGGTGGCTATCAGCCTGGTGAAGTGTAAACATTCTTGACGCTACTTTCCAAATTCCCAAACGCTGATTGACGTACTGCTGGTATCCCAGCCACAGTCATAACCCATCGGATTGGCTTGTAAGATCCAAGCCTGCTAGCCTACTCTATAAGCAGGAGGCCGACGATGGAGGACCCGAGCCGGTTGACGAAGACCAAGGAGCAGTGGGCGAAAGCCCGACGAGGCGGAGAAGAGCGAGAGGTGTTTTATGAAGGGGATGAGCGCCTGCCGCCGGGGCAACATGTGGTCGAGACATTCCCGGTACTTGACCTCGGACACAGGCCGGAGATCGCTCTTTCCGATTGGAGGCTCACGATCGGCGGCTTCGTGGCGAATCCGCTGACCTGGACATGGCAGGAGTTCCTGGCTCAGCCGCCCTTCAAGGATGTCTCGGACTTTCATTGCGTGACGTCGTGGAGCCGTTTTGATAACGAATGGGAGGGAGTCAGCTTCAAGGACATCATGTCGGTTGTGAAGCCGCTTTCACTGGCCAAATTTGTGCTGTTCAAGTCGTATGACGACTACACGACCAACCTGCCACTCGAGGCCTGCGACGACGATGATGTGCTGCTGGCCTACAAATGGAACGGCCAACCGCTCGCCAAAGAACATGGCGGTCCCGTCCGCGTCATTGTCCCGAAGCGCTATGCGTGGAAGGGAGCCAAGTGGATCAAGGAAATCACGTTTTCGGATAAGGATGAGAAAGGGTTTTGGGAGGTAAGAGGCTACTCTAATAGCGCATTACCGTGGAAGAACGACCGGTACGCGTAGACGGATCCTGAGAATCCAAACATACTATTTTCTTGTCCATCCCGCCGGGCTTTCGACGAAATGCCCCGGTTTCGTGTTTTGTATGGCCTTCTCGCCGGCAAGCGCCTCGACAGTTTCGAGCTGGGTCCGGTTCCTGGCGGCAATGTCCTGGTAGGCCTGGCGTCGCTTCTGATTGACCTCGTTGGTCAGCGATTGCGCTTCCTGGGAGCCGGGAACCACCACACCTAAATAGCCGTTGGCTTTTTCTCCGACCAAGCCCTTTGATTTGGCCTCATCAAGAGAAAGGGCGAAGGCCGGGCCGAGCGCTGCCCACCATAGGATAACCGGTCCAGCCAACCAACTCAGACTTCTCCGCATGGCCCCTCCAGGTCGCTCGTTAAAATAATCCGCTATCTTGGGACAGGACTTGATCGAGTTCCTTATCCACCTTGACGCGGATTTCGTGGTCGATCTTCACATTTAAATTGATTGTAATCGGTTTGTCCGGAGCCGCCACCTCTACGCGAGGAGTGCATCCCGCACCAGTTAGACAGAGAAGTGCTGTGGCTGCGACGTTCATCCTGAGCCATGCCCCAGTTCCCATCTTGCCCCAATCTCCTTATGGTCTGGAAAATCTGCCACGTACAGAGTCTTCGAGCTGATTGACTAGCCGAAGACTCTTCAACAACATCGGAATGTTCTCCTGCACTGTCAGATTAAAATGAATCGGCAGACTGATTTTCTGATCGGGATTCTTTCCTTCCAACCGAGCCTGTAAGCGCAATGTGCCGTTTTCGGCATACTGCGCACTCACTTGTAACACAGTGTAGTGAAAGTTGCTCAGCGCCTGCAGCACGACCTCCATATTCGCATTGGCCTGTGACACCGCGTGAGCAGCGTCGGGTGAAGCGGTATATTGGATGATTCCGCCCGGAGGCCGCGCCTCCAACGTTCCGTCCTTCACCGTAACACCCTGGGACGTCATCGTTAACGGGATCGACCCGTCCAGGATGCCAATTCCCTGCAGCCCTTTTTGCTGCTCGAGACTCAAGACCTTTTGAAGATCGAGTCCTTGGACCAGCACCGTCAGCCCATAGGGTGGATAGCCCAAGTCCGCGCGCACGCCCTGGCTTGTCGCGGTGCCACCCAGCAATCTGCAGCGAATGTTCCGCACTTCCAGGAGCGGCAACTGTTCGTGCAGATCCCACTCGCCCTCGACCGTCATAGTCAAATCGGTTACGTCGATCCCCGTCTGAATGGACGCAATCGTCACCTCGGACGGGCGCGAAAAGGTCACCCGCTCGAGCCCCTCGGTCGCCAGCTTGAGCTTGGTATTGATTCCCGTAAGGACGACATCTTTGTACTGACCTCCCAGCCGCTCAACAGCGATGTCAGCCACTCCTCCTTGTAGCTGTACCTGCTGCGCATTGGTGATCCACCGCCAATCGAAGGTCCCGGTTACGCTTCCCTCGATGAGATCGACGGGATACGTCCATGGAGTCCAGAGCTGTCTGAGTCGAAACCTCGCACGATCGAATATCACCGGTTCAAGCACACCGTGGGCGGTGCCTCGCCCGGTCGACCATGCATGCTCAAGTTGTGTGGCCACCTTGATGGCGCCGTCCCGACTTCGAGTTCGAAGATCTGCTTTGACTACCTGAGGATCGGCCTCGATTCCCACCGATAGATCAAAGAGCGCGCTTCGCACTCTCGAGCGCTCGACGGCAAGGCCCTCCATTGTAGCGGTCATCTCAGCGCGATACGTCCGCATGGAGCCTTCAAGGCGGTCGATCCTGAGCGCTGCCCGCTGCATCGCAATCTGAGAACGGCCCAACCCAAGACGGGGCGACCGCCACACCCAATTGGCTTGGCCTGACGACCATTGTTGGGTCGACGAATCAAACTCGAGACGGAGCGGTCCTTCCAGTTGAAAAACACCGGCGCTGATTCGAACCGGCCCCTGATTGAAGTCCGCGAATGCCGCGGTCGTTGAAGGGCCAAGCGTTCCTCGCAGCTTCGTCCCTGTCCACGTCACCTCACCATGGAGCTCCCCCGTAACCTGTCGGGCCTTCAACCATGGATGCCATGCAGGAGGCAGAACGCCTTTGACAAGGATTTGGCCGTCGGCGTGATCGAGGGTCAGTCCGCGGCCGATGACCTGCGTGACAACGCATTCCGCATAGAGAGCGCCGGTCTGGGACCCATAGGACACCCGCAGCGGCCCTGATGCGGTATACCGAGGCGGAGACTCACCCCAAAACAATTCGCCCGTGCTGTCCTGCGTCGTATCGAGCCGCATCGACTGGGGCCCGTATTGCACAAGCATGCCGAGCGGTTCGAGGCCTTTCATCGCTGTACCGCCGACCGTCGCGGTCACCGATGCACCGGCGGGAAGCGTCCAATGAATCAGACGGGCGTTTCCTGAGAGCGACCCAGTCGTCTTCACTGCAAGGTTTTTTCCATATCCCCTGAGCTCCGGCAGAACCGCGGAGACTTGTACGGTCGCATTCACCTCAGTCGAGGGGTCCTTCAAGAGCGACGAGACTGGGACGCCGGAGGCCGCCGTGCCTGCCCAATGGAGCGTTACATTACCGTCAACCCGTTGCCATTCCGGCCCGATCGGTACCACAAGAGCCAGAAAAGGGGCGAGTTCGCGTACGTTGATTTCCAGGACCCCCTCGATATGAACTTTGGCCTCTTTGGGAACTGCCTGTGAGCGCCACAGCACGACCGGCGGTGCATTAGGCTGGGCTGCCCGCAGTTGCAGCGACATATCGGCTATTGATTGGCCGCTGAGCCGCAGCTCGTACGGAATCGTATCACTCCCTTGGAGCAGCATCTCGGCCACCAGCGATTGACGCTCATGTTTGACGGTTCCGCTCATCACGACGGTCTGAAGAGGTCCAGTAGCCTGTTGACGGTACAGCCTCACTTCCTCTAACCGGACTTCATCCCAGGGGAAAAAGGGCAAACGTTGAACGACGTCACTGGCTGTCAAGGCATTGAGCAGTGATTCCGCTGCATCCTGAACGGACTCGGTGGACTGTTCACTTTCATGTGAAAGCGGAGATGCGGTCATAATCTCAATCGAAAGCTGCCGCAGCATGAGGAGATCGACCCGACCTGACAACAATCCGAGCAGTGTATATTCGGCTTGGGCATTGGTCAGCGAGACGGTGACCATTTCGCCGGTCAGCCGCCTCGCAAGCGCGACGCGAGGCACGCTCATCGACCGCAGGCCTGGGCGACCAACGCTCACCGCGACCTGCTCGTACCCCTGCTGTTGAAGCCACCATTCTAGGACGGTCGAAGCGATCGAAGGGAACGCCAGCCATGCCCCGATGAGGACCAACACGAACACCACCATGAGTTGCATGGAACGAAACGCTTGATTCATGACCTAGCGCCCGGCTGTCTCGATGCTGCATGAAGCTGTCGGGCAAACCCTCTGCTCATTGGCTTCATGGTCGGTTATGGTTAAGATGCCTCGCGATGAACCGACAGACGCAGCTCATCGAGCAGATCGACTGCTGGCCGATCGACATTCCTCTGATCGATCCGTTTGTCGTGGCAAGCGGATCTCGCACGGTTGCTGAAAACCTGTTCATACGTCTGACGCTGTCCGATGGCACACGAGGGTACGGTGAAGCCGCGCCGTTTCCTGAAGTCGGTGGGGAAACACGTGCCGCGAGCCTTGCCGCTGTCACCCAGCTGGGCCGCACCATGCTGGGCTATCCGGCCGATCAATTCAAGAACCTTGCGAAGCGGCTACAAGAGCAGGCACCGGGACAACCCGCGGCACGCTGTGCGCTGGAAACGGCGCTGCTCGATGCCTATTGCCGCGTGCATAGTCTGCCACTGTGGGCACTCTGGGGTGGAGCCGACGTACGCGAGCATGAGACCGACATCACCATTCCCATTGAACCACTCGAGAGGACGTTGGCGCTAGCGCGGGGCTGGCACGCCAAAGGCTTCAGGCTCTTCAAAATGAAAATCGGCAACGACGTGGAAGGCGATGTGCGTCGTCTGGAGGCGGTTCATCGCGAGCTTTCCGGCGTAGCCTTCATCGGCGACGGCAATCAGGGCTTCTCCCGCCAGGAATGTCTGGCGTTCGTCCGAGGGGTCGCCGGCTTCGGCGGCAAACTGGTTTTACTTGAACAACCGCTCCCGCGCGAAGACTTGGATGGCCTTGCTTCGATCCGCCGTGAAACCGGTATTCCAGTCGCCGCAGACGAATCGGTCCGTTCGCTTGCGGATGCCCGACAAGTCGTGGCACAAGGTGCCGCCGACTACATTAATGTTAAAACCATGAAAACGGGGGTCATGGAAGCCTACGAGATTGCCCTCTTCACCTTGGCTTCAGGCCTCAAGCTGATGATCGGCGGCATGGTCGAAACGAGAATCGCTATGGGCTGCTCATTCAGCCTAGTGCTGGGGATGAAAGGTTTTGAGGTCCTTGATCTGGATACGCCGCTGCTATTGGGGCACGATCCAGTGATGGGGGGGTATCACTATGAAGGGCCCCGTTTGCTTCCGTGGCGCGACGCTGGATTGGGGATGACCGTCAGTCCACTGCACGGCGTGATGACATTGACCCGCTAA
>DATIGH010000138.1:0-7809 GCA_035454845.1 Nitrospira sp. | reverse complement strand
CACCGCGCGCCTTGCTTCATGATGGTTTGGAGGTCATCACGCGTGAGGGTGACGGATCCTCCCGCCCCGACGCCGGCCGGTACTCGGCGAAAAAGCTCGGCCATCAGTCGTTCCAATCGAGGTGCGACTTCCTCCAGTGTGAGGTCGCTGCGGATCAACCGCATGCCGCAATTCACATCGTAGCCGACCCCGCCGGGGGAGATGACACCCTCGCGCACATCGAACGCTGCCACTCCGCCGATAGGAAATCCGTAGCCCCAATGGCCATCGGGCATGCATAGGGCATAGCGTTGGATGCCAGGCAGGCAGGCGACGTTGGTCACTTGATCGAAGACGCCTTGATCCATCAATTGCAGAACGACCGGCGTCGCATAGATCCGTGCGGGCACCAGCATTCCTGGCTTTTCAGAGGCAGGAATTTCCCACACTTCGTGGCTGACCCTGTTCACGCGCATGGTGGTGTTGAGGTTCATCTGGTCTGTCTCGTCTGTCTCGTCTGTCTCGTCTGTCTCGTCTGTCTGGTCTGTCTGGTCTGTATTTGCGGCACAAGAAAGACCAGATAGACCCTGTACAAGACAGACCGTTCTAGACATCCATCACCACTCTCGCTTTCCACAGCGCCCCTTCCTGTCCAAGGCTGTAGAGATGCCTCGTGATGCCTTTCACGTCGTTCCGTAACGTTTGCACAGCATGATCGACCGCTGCGCCAATCAGACTTGCTTCGAGTTTCCAGCCGTCGTCCTCCCGAGTCAGCCTCAGCGGCGCCTCACGGAAGACCACGCCGGCTGCATCTTTCCAATACACGATCTCCGAAAGCCACTCAACCAGGAGATCATCCAGTGAGGCGTCCATTTTGATAACGCGTCGCTCCCATGCGGCGGCCACAGTTCGAGGATCCGCCATGGTCTCGATGAGGGCCTGAGTGCAGCCGCGAAACAGCTCCTCAATGGAGTCGCCTTGGGCTTCGAACGCAATATCGGCCAGCGCAATGTTCTCAAGAAATCGGAAGGAACTGGACATGGTGAGATTACCGAGGATTCGAGCGCTGCGAGAACGCCGCTTGGGCAAAAGCCGCGTCTCGGCGCGGCTTGGGCTGGGCGGGTGAGATAAATCGACTTTTTCAACAGCTTGCTAATCGAGTTCGAACTTCTTGGGAAAGTGTGTGAGGTTGCGGCAGCCGTCGGCGGTCACCAACACCATGTCTTCGATCCGAACAGCGCCTAGCCCGGGGTAGTAGAGCCCCGGCTCAACCGTAACGACGTGTCCTTCAAGCAGCAAGGAGCCGGTGCGACTGATGCGGGGCGCTTCATGGATGTCCAAACCAACGCCATGACCCGTGCCGTGAAAATAGCCCTGCATGCGCCCGTCGACTAAGCCGGTCTTATAGCCGGCTTTTTCGAAACGGTCGCAAATGCCCCGGTGAATCTTCATGCCGTCCGCGCCGTCCTTAATCTTCGTGATCGCTTCTTCCTGCGCATCCTGCACGGTTTGATACAGCCGCTTGAGTTCCAGGCTGGCCGTGCCACGGATGACGGTTCGTGACATGTCGGCGAAGTATCGGGACGATGCCGACCGCGGAAACACATCGAAGATGATGCTGCGATTGGCCGGCAGGGGACCGCTCCCTTCGTGATGCGGATCACAGGCTTGCTCCCCGCCAGCGACGATCGTGTGTTGAGCCACGCAGTCACGCTCCATGAGCTTCACATTAATGAGCTTTTTGACCCGTTCTGAGGTCAGGACGTCGTCCTCCAGCCACAACTGCCCCTCTTGGATCGTCGCCTTCCGCAGCAGGTCGTGCGCGGCGGCCACGGCCTCCTCGGTCGCCCGCTGAGCCTCTTCAATGTGACGGACCTCTTCGGCAGTCTTGATGACACGCTGCTCGTAAAACGGGTCAGGCTTGGCGTGCACCTGATAGCCAAGTTCCTGCAAACGCGCCGCATGGCTGTACGGGAAATTCGCAGGCACCAGCACCTGCTTGATTTTGGCTTCGCGCAACACCACGTGCACGATATCCACGCTGCCCGGTGTGGCTACCCCATGGTCCCGGGCCCGGCGCTCGATCTCGGAATAGGAGAGCACGCGGTCGACCGCCGCTTGGCTCTTCGCCCGATCCATTTCCAGATCGTTCATGATCATCATGCGCTCACCTTTGATCTCCAGATAGATGAAGGGGTCTGGCGCGATGAACTTGGTCGCATGATAGAGGTTTGAATCGAGCTCGCTGGCCGCGATGAACAGCGTGGCTTTATGTGATTGTGACGACGATCGAGACATGGTGCCTGTCTCTGTGTACCATGCAAAATTGGGGAGGGTCAAGGAACGCTCGGAGTGGGTTCCGACGGAGCAATCACGTCCTTCGACACGGTCTTGTTGTCATCCGGCGTCACCAGGTCGATCGGCAACATGACCGTGTTCTTCAAGACATCGACCGCCAGTTGCGCCAGACCCGTGAGACCAGTGGCAAAGGACTTCATGGGCATATAGGTCACCTCGGGATCCTCGATGGAACCTTTCACCGAAAACATCGCGGTGGCAAATCCCTTGCGCTCTCCGGCGAACAGCCGGCCGAACAACGGAATCGTCTTGAGGAACTGCGAGTACGATCCAAAGGGACTGACAGCCCACACCATATCGACCTGATCTGTCGGCAGATCGTAGTTGCCCGCCGACGTGATCTTCACGATGGGGCTGTCGATGATGAGATTTTCCGTTTCGAAAAGGCCGTCACGGATCGAGACAGTCGCCGTGATTTTGTTATAGGGCAGTCCTTCCTTTTCCAAATCCACCTTGCCTTGAAGCACGGCCGGAAGGTTCAAGATGCTGATGATTTTCCAAATGGCGCGCTCTTCCGATTTGAAAATGCGGCCGTTCTCGAGCAGAAGCTTCGTTTTGCCGTTGAGGGTCGGATACACGCCGTGGGGATTACGTCCATGGCCGCGCACGGTTCCGGTCACACGTGCTTCACCGGTGACGCCTCCGTCTTTCGATCCCGTCAGCCGATAGATGTCTTCGACCAACAGCCCGGTCGCACGCAGAGAGATTTCCGCATCGGCAGGCTCGCCTCGCGGCAACTGGACGACGATTCGGCCGGCAATGTCCCCATTGGTGGACTGTCCCGACAGGCGATCCAAATCCAGAACACCGTCCTGGATGGTGAGCCGAGCGGAGAGGGCGCCGAACTTCAGGTGCTTGTACCGTCCCCGCCCGATAGAAGCGGTCGCATGAACTTTACTGGTGGCCGCAAGCCATTCGAGCAGATCCCGGATCGGTGCGCGCTGGCCCTTGGGAATCAACAGATCGATGTCCATGTGGTTGGATTCCATTTTGGCCGTGATCGCGGGTTTTGTCGTCCAATTGCGCATCGTCCCCTCGAGGGTGAGATCACTATCCATCAGATGGAAGGACAACCGCTTGAGTTCCGCCGTGTCCCGCACGAGCAGCAGCCGCACGTATAGATCCTGAATCGGACCGCCGGCGCCCTTCACCGTCATCAATCCGTTGCTGAGCGCCAGCCATCCCGTGGTTTTCCAGGTCCGCCAGTCGCGTTCCCTTCCCTTGATATCAAGGGATAGTTCTAGATTGCCGGCTTCGAAGCCCCCCTTGGCGATCCATTCGGGAATCGAGGAGAGGGACACTGTGCCGGTCGCGAGGGCCGCGTCGATCACGAACTTCTCACCGAATTGGATTTTACCTTTGACCGGGAGGCGGAGAGGCGGCGCGGCAATCTCCAACCGTGTCAGCGTCACCGCCTTTGGTTGCAGAATGTCCCCTTCGAATGTCACCGTGACGGGCGCACCGGTGGGCTTCTCCACCACGGAGGGGATCGTGACTCTGGATTCCGTCAACCCGATCTCTCCGCGCAAATGCGGCGCGCCGGTGGCTCCGGTCACCACCACGAGGGCGCTGGCAAGACCCTCGATCGTGCCCTGAGGCAGCGATCTGGCCGGCAAGAGCTGGGACATATGCGTGGCGTCCCCCGTAATGCGAACGGCCAAATCCCGAAACAGGCTCCCTGTGCCTCCGGTGATGCCGCCCTGCACCTGCACCGTCAAATCTCCCAGGTGTGCGGTCACCTGATCAAACTGCGTCTCCCCTTCGGCCAGCACGAACCGGCCTTGCAGTCCGGTCAGCCGTTCCGGCAGATAGGCATTCGTAAGGTTGATATGCTGCGCCTTGATTTCGCCTCCGGCGAATGTGACGGCGGTGGGCGGGCCCACCAGCCGAAAGACCGGCATAGCCGTGCCTTCGACATCACGGGAGGATGCCAGCACACGAGACAAGAGTTCGGACTTTACCGTCGTGGCGAGAAATTGCAGCAGGTCGGCCGCCGCCATTGTGCCGCTGATTTCCATCTCCACCCACGGCCCCTGCTCAAGAAACGAGAGCTGCCCTCTGCTGTCCGTCATCTGAATGGTGCCATAAAGACCGCTGAGCTTGGAGACGCGAATTCTTCCCGCCTCTACGATCACGTGGGCGTCCAGATCTTTGGCGAGCACGCGGCTTTCGCCGAACAGGGCCTCCCCCTTTTGCACGTGGAATTCTCCCGTGACCGCCATTTGCGGCCCATTGACGTATGAGCCTGTGATCGTGGCCGTCAGCACTTCGACCACGCCTTTGATCTGGCGCTCCGCCATGAGAGAAGGCAATTGGGCATGAATCCACGCAGGGGGAATCTTCGACATCAAATCAGCAATCTCCACCGGTGAGGACGAAAAGGTCACGGCAAACGTTGGCTGGGCAGCGAGCAGACCGGAAAGGCTGGCCTTGCCGGTCACTGAAAGGTGCTCCATGTTGCCGGTCAAGTCCGAGAGCACGACGTCATATCCGGCCACGCCCGGAAAAACCTTCATGGCACTTCGGGCGTTGATCCGCCCATGCAGCAGCTCGGGAACCGGCCGTGGCCCGAAGAAATCCGCCGCGTCCCGAAGACTCAAGTTTGCGGTTTCGACCAACCCGTCGAATTGAATCGGAAAGGCGAGTCGCTTTGTCTCCGCGGCGCCCAGCGTCTGCTGCTCGGCTCTCCGAAACGTGCCGGAGAGAGACAGCGCAGAAAGCCCTTGGGCGTCGTGATGTGAAGCTGACAAGTGCAGATCTGCCTGCCCGCGATCGAGAAAGATCTCCAAGGCCGCTTCGACGGACTCCAATTTGAGCGTCCGAGGACCGTCCGGGCGTGCTTCATCGATGATGATCACCGTGCCGTTCACCAGGGAGGCTTCTCTGATCCGGAAGACGCGCATTAACATCTGCAGCGCTTCTTCGTCGCTGGCTGGAACGGGACTTTCCCGGTCGAGCAGATTCCAATGCCCTGAACGGTCGCGACGCAGCGTCAACGTCGGTTCTTCGATGAGCAGCCGTTTTCCGACCACTTGCTTTCGCAAGAGCGGCACGAGGCGCAGCACCATGTCCAGTTTCTTGGCCGACAACAACACACCTTCTTTGTTGCGGTCATACATCACGACCTGCGTCATCTCGAGACGAATCTTGGGAAACAGAACGAGCTTGACGCGATGAACGTCGATTTTGCGACCGAGGTTCTGCTCAAGCTGATGAAGGAAAAAGTCTTTGAGGTAGTCTTCACCGGTCAGATACGGTGAAAGCCAGAGAAACGCGACGCCCCCGATCAGAAGGAATGCAAGAAGGGCGACGACAATACGCGTTGGGGACACTCAACATCTCCCCTGTGAGCCACCGATAGGCATCGCCGGTTGAAACGATCCGGACCGCACGGGGACGCACGCTTGGCAAAACACGTCCCGCATGGGGGGTTGAATCGGTGAGCGGACCTTTTAATCGACCCGCGGTCATCTTACCGAATCATTGGCTCGAAAGCTAGGAAGTCCGCGTAGTCATAGCGATTTTTCAGCATTCACATCTTGCATTCTCCTGGTGACAAACTTGAGGACCGGCTATAATCGCGCGGCTTCTCAGTTGACCTTCGCCTGGTATCGTGACCAATTCGGACCGCACGCGTGCACTCCGCTGGCTGATTCTTGCCCTGCTATTTGGCACGAGCGTCGTGACCTATATTGATCGGGTCAACATTTCCGTCACCGCGCGTCAGATGATGCCGGCCTTTGGCATGACGCAACAGGAGATGGGATGGATTTTCTCGGCCTTTGTTGCCGGCTACGCCTTGTTTCAACTTCCGGGGGGATGGCTCGCAGACCGCTGGGGGGCGAGATTGGTGCTCACCGGCGCACTCATCTGGTGGTCATTCTGCACGGCGCTGACAGCATTTGCCGCGGCGTCGCCGCTGGCGGAAATGATCGGCATTGTCGGCGCCCTGATGCTCGTGCGATTCGCATTGGGCTTGGGCGAGGCCGTCGCGCTCCCTTCGTTTAATCGAGCCGTCGCCAATTGGATGCCGCCGGACTCGCGCGGGCTCGGCATCGGCATCGCCATCGGGGGAATCGGATTGGGTTCGGCCCTCACGCCACCGGTAGCGGCCTGGATTATGGTGAACTGGGGATGGCAAACGGTGTTCTACCTTTCTGCGGGTCTCGGATTACTGATGGCGCTGCTCTGGTGGATTCTTGCGCGCGACCGCCCGGATGAGCATCCATGGTCGCGGCACCCCACGTCATCGTCAACGGTAGTTGGGCGGTCTGATGGCGTGAACTCCGCCTTCCGGCTTTCGCTTCTTCAGCATCGGACGATCTGGTGGCTGGTGCTGAGTTATAGTTGCCTGGGTTACGTCGCGTACGTCTATCTCTCGTGGTTCTACTTGTATCTGGTCAATGTCCGAGGGTTTGATGCGCTTCATGGTGGCCTTTACGCGTCCACCCCGTTTTGGGCCATCCTGATCGGCTGCCCCCTAGGCGGCTTGGCCACCGATCGATTAGCCCTCGTTTATGGGGTGACGCGAGGCCGAGTTCTGACTGGAATGTCGGGAATGGTATGCGCAGGCCTGGCGATCGCGGCTGGAGCCTATGCTGATTCCGCGCTCTTGGCCATTGCCAGCCTCTCATTGGGGGCCGGCTGTCTCTACTTCGCCGTCGGCGCCTATTGGGCCTCCATCACCGATCTCTCCAAGACCCATGCAGGAGCCCTGTCCGGCCTCATGAACACCGGAGCAAATCTCGGGGGAGCACTGTCTCCCAGCCTGACCCCATGGATGGCCGACCGGTGGGGCTGGCCCCCTGCGCTCGCCGTAGCCGGGGCCGTCGCCCTTTTGGGCGCGGTACTGTGGCTTAAGATTGATCTCGAGAAAGGAGTGATCAGTGATGGGTGACGGGTGATCGGTGAGGAGTGAACGTGGCGGAACTGCTCGTCACTTGCGAACACGATTACCTCATTGCTACATTGAACCAACATGACCATGGAATTCAAGAAATTCGACCCACGGGTGACGATTACAACGAAGTTCGGCGAGATTAAGATTCGCTTTTATCCTGAGGACGCTCCGCGCCACATTGAGAACTTCATTAATCTCATCAAGATGCAGTTCTATGATGGAACGACCTTTCACCGGATCGTGCCAGGATTCGTCATACAAGGCGGCGATCCGCTGAGCAAGGAATCGGACAGGCTCAGACACGGGTCCGGCGGGCCGGGTTACTGGTTGAATCCTGAGTTGAGCGATCGCCCACACAAACGTGGGGCGGTGTCCATGGCGAAGACGCCCAGGGATGGTACAAGCACGCGCGATTTCAACGACAACGGTTCGCAGTTCTTCATTTGTCTTGCGGACAACAGCGGCCTGGATCGCAGGTACAGCATCTTCGGCGAAGTCATACGCGGGATGGATGTGGTCGACAAGATCGCGTCGGTCCCCCGGGATGAGTACAACAATCCGCTCGAGCCGAT
>DATIGH010000137.1:0-9329 GCA_035454845.1 Nitrospira sp. | reverse complement strand
CCGGTCGTCTCGCGAACGTCGGCCCGGCGCACATTGGTCACAATATTATATTCTCTTCCGATTTGATAAATGATCGGTTCCTTGACCTTGTCTTCCGGAAACCGGACATGAAAGCGGAGGTGTGCCATTATCGACCTCCTGCAATAGCGGGAACGATCGACACTTCATCGCCGGCTTTGAGCGATGTGTCCTTTCCCTTCAAAAATCGGATGTCTTCTTCATTGACGTAAATGTTGACGAAACGGCGAAGTTCTCCGCTGTCGTCGCACAGGCGCGCTTTGATGCCTGGATGCGCGGCATTCAGGGTGTCGATCAGATCCGTGATGGAGGCCGCAGTAACTTCAACCTCCCCCTGGCCCTTGGTCAACGGTCGCAGCGGAGTCGGAATGCGGACTTTGATCATGCGTCACCGCCGCCATTCTTGCCCATTTTGAATGTTTTCTCGAACGCCACCAGGCTTGGCTGAATCCGAACCGGTCTGCCGACGGCGTCGACGACGGCTTCCTGGGTCTTCAAGCCGTTGCCAGTGACATAGGCGACCGTGACGTCCTTTTTCTTGATGGTGCCGTTCTTGACCAGCTTTTGAAGGACGCCGATCGTGACGCCCCCCGCCGTTTCCGCAAAGATCCCTTCGGTTTGGGCAAGCAACTTGATGGCTTCCACGATTTCATCGTCCGTCACCATGTCCATCGAGCCCTGGCTTTCGCCGGTGGCTTTGAGGGCATAGTACCCGTCGGCTGGATTGCCTATGGCCAGTGATTTTGCGATGGTTTTGGGCTTCACAGGCTTGAAGAAATCACGGCCGGCTTTGAAAGCTGTTGCAATCGGGGAACACCCTTCTGCCTGCGCTCCGTTGATTTTCGTGCGGACGTCATTGATCAGCCCCACGGTTTTCATCTCATGCAGGCCTTTCCAGATCTTGGTCAGTAGTGAACCGGACGCCATGGGGATGACCACTTGATCGGGCGTACGCCACCCGAGCTGCTCGACGGTTTCGAACGCCAGCGTCTTGGATCCTTCGGCATAATACGGCCGCACGTTGATGTTGACGAACGCCCAGCCATGCTCAGCCGCAATCTCGCTGCAAAGGCGGTTCACGTCGTCATAGTTGCCTTCGACTTCCACCACGTTGGGCTTATAGATCAGATTGCCGAGGACCTTTGCCGCTTCCAAGTCCCCTGGTATGAACACATAACAGCGCATGCCGGCTGCGGCGGCGTGCGCGGCCACCGAATTCGCGAGATTTCCCGTAGAGGCGCAGGCGACCGTCTCGAACCCGAGTTCACGGGCCCGCGTCAAAGCCACCGCGACGACGCGATCCTTGAACGACAGAGTAGGGTGGTTGACGGTGTCGTTCTTGATGTAGAGCTCATCGATACCCAAGAAGGCGCCCAGATTCTTGGCCCGGACCAAGGGCGTCAGCCCGGCATGCGGACCCAGGTAATTGGTGCCTTCCACCGGGAGCAGGTCGGCGTACCGCCACATGCTGTCGGGCCCGTCCTCGATTGTCTGCCGAGAAATGATCTGCTTCACTTCGGCGTAGTTGTACTTGACCTCGAGCGGGCCGAAGCACATTTCGCAGACGTGAATGGCCTTCGTTGGATATTCTTTTCCGCATTCCCTGCACACGAGCGCTTTCATTTTGGCCATGGTCACACCACCCTGATTATGAAACGGATAACCCTCACGTTCGACATGCCTACGGTCGCACGGCACAGCCGGCATAGGGATCGCCATCGTCAAAGAGTTCGGTGATGGTCGGATGCTCCCCGCAGAGGGCGCATTGAGGATTGCGTTTGACCTTGATCTCCCTGAACTGTGTCTTTCTGGCGTCGAAATCCAGCAAGCGGTCGGTCAACGGCCGGCCGATTCCCAGCACGAGTTTGAGCGCCTCCGTGGCTTGAATCGTTCCGATGATACCTGCAAGCACCCCGATGACTCCAGCCTCCTGGCAGGATGCCACGAGTCCGGGCGGGGGCGGCGTCTTGAAGACGCAGCGATAACAAGCGGATTTCCCGGGAATGATGGTTGTCACCCGGCCGTCGAAACGGAGGATGCCACCGTGGACAAGCGGCTTGTCGGCGAAGAAACAGGCGTCGTTGATGAGAAATTTGGCGGTAAAGTTGTCCACTCCGTCGATGACGACGTCATACTCTGAAAATAACTTCAGCGCATTGCCGGCCGTCAGCCGTTCTTCATACATCGAGACCGACACGTCGGGATTAAGCGCCTGTATCTTCTCTTTCCCGGACAGCACCTTGGATCGCCCTACGTCGGGGGTGTGGTGAAGAATCTGCCGCTGTAGGTTGGTGAGATCAACCACGTCGCTGTCGATCAAGCCGATGCGGCCGACGCCTGCGGCTGCCAGATACAAGGCCGCAGGAGAGCCCAAGCCGCCGGCGCCGACCAGAAGAATCTTCGCTTTGGCGATTTTCTTCTGACCCTTGCCGCCGACCTCAGGCAACAGGATGTGCCGGCTGTATCGATTGATTTGGTCTTCGGTGAATTCCATAACAATTAGCTGACAAGCTGGCAGGCTGACAAGACACGTGCTGTCAGCTTGTCAGCATTGGTCCTGGCAGCTCCTCGCAACCTGAGTGTCACCTGTCAGCTTTCAGCCCTGTCAGCTCCTCATATGTTAAAATATTTTTCAATGCTAATATACCGCTCGCCCGTGTCGCATAGAACCGTCACCACGTTTTTGCCGGGGCCCAGCTCCTCCGCCACCTGCTGCGCAGCAAACACATTCGCGCCAGCAGAGATTCCGACGAGGAGGCCTTCCATCTTCGAAAGCTGCTTTGCCGTTTGATACGCCTCGTCGTCCGTGACCTTGATCACCCGATCGAGGATCTTTCGATTCAACACCTGAGGAATGAATCCTGCGCCGATCCCCTGAATTTTGTGAGGACCGGGCTCACCGCCTGATAGCACAGGAGAGCCGGCCGGCTCGACCGCGATGACTTGGATGCTCGGGTTTCGCTCTTTGAATACCTCACCGCAACCGGTGATCGTCCCACCGGTGCCGACCGCAGCGACAAACGCGTCGATTTTGCCGTCCAATGCTTCCCAGATCTCGGGCGCGGTCGTTTGCTTATGCATGGCCGGGTTGGCCGGATTCGAGAATTGGTCCGGCATGAAGTACGACGGATTCTGCATCAACAGGCTTTCCGCTTCGCGGATCGATCCTTTCATCCCTTCCCAGGCCGGCGTCAGCACGAGTTGGGCGCCGTATGACGACAGAAGGCTCGCCCGCTCCATGCTCATGCTTTCGGGCATGACGAGAATGAGCTTGTAGCCTCTCACGGCCGCAATCAGGGCCAGCCCGATTCCGGTGTTCCCGCTGGTCGGCTCGACAATCGTGCCCCCAGGCTTCAACTTGCCCTGCCGCTCCGCCTCATTGATCATGTTCAGGCAGATGCGATCCTTGACGCTCCCGCCGGGATTGAAAAACTCGACTTTGCCGTAGATCGTGGCGCCGCCGGGCTTCGACAGACGATTGAGACGGACCAACGGAGTCCGGCCGATCAGCTCGGTAATCTCCTTGTGCAAGGCCATGCTCATCAGCCGCCACCCATGTAGAACAGAAATTCCAGGCGGTCGCCCTCCTTGAGTTGGGTCGTGGCCAGCTGTTCCCGCTCGACCATGCTGTCGTTGACTTCCACAGCCACCATCTGAGGTTCGATCTTCTTCGTGTTTAACAGATCCAGAACGCTGCCTCCGGGAAACTCTTCCGACTTGCCGTTGACCTTGAGCTGCATGGATCTCCTAACTTGGCCCAATAATTAAGGAATTCGGACAGAGTAGCAAAGGGACTTGAAGATTGTCAAGGCAACGAGCCCGGCCGGCTCGTTGCCTTGACTTTGCCACGCGCGCGCCGCCACTATGCCGTTCTTTTTGGAGCACGCTTGGGCATGTGGAAACGCAATTTCATGTTCAGGGCTGCCGAGGCCACTCCGCTCAGTGAATCCGAAAACGAGTTGTTTCATGAGACCGACCCGGCCATGGACAGCGCCGGACTACACTTAGAGAAGTTTTTGTCCGTGTGGATTCAAGGCGAAGGGGATGATGATCGGCCGGCGGCTTTTACGAACATGTACGTGCGGACCGCGACCTTAGACTTCGAGAAGCGCGTCGGATTTCTCCAGCCTTTACAAGGGCGGACACATCAGATCAAGCAATTGCTCACCCCTGGCCAGAAGGACTACCTGCGCTCGTGGTTGTCTTCGGCGGCCCCTCAGGCGTGGGAAGCCACCGACGAGCACTTCAAAATGCTCTTTGAATTGGAATGATCCGGACAGCCGCCCACGCCTTCGCACATATCCTGGCGAGCACGTCCACGGCCGGGGTTCTACTCTTGTCGGCGGTTCTTCTCGACGCGCAAGGCGTCGCGAGCGCCAACGTCGAAGTCCTCTATGCGCCCAACGATGCCCCCCTGGATCGCATCGTCACGCTCTATCAACGGGCCAAGCGCTATATCTACGTCTCTGTCTATGGGTTTACTTATCCTCGAGCCGTGAAAGCACTCGTGGCCGCCAAAAAACGCGGCGTCGATGTCCGGATGCTGACCGACCAGGAGCGTACACAAGAAATCAAACAGTATACGGCATTGCAAACGCTTCGGCTTGCCGGAATTCCCATCCGTGTGAATCAACATGAAGGGCTGATGCACTTGAAACAAGTGGTGATCGACGATGAGATCAGCGCCTCGGGATCGATGAACCATACGACGAGCGGCAATTCATACAACGATGAGCGCTTGGATATCATTACCGATCACGCCGTTTCGCTGAAGGCGCGCGAGCACTTTCTCTCTCTTTGGAACGATCATGCCCGCTTTGTAGAATGGAAGTGAGATGCCGCTGGAAGGACTGCGGCAGGACGCGATGATGATCACAGAAGAGACTGACGTAGCCGTCGTGGGCGCGGGCGGCGGAGGGGCGGTCTTGGCTCTAGCCTTGGCACAGAAAGGCGTGCGCGCCATCGTCCTCGACCAGGCGCCGGGGCCGCCAAAAGGATTGCGTGGCGAACTCTTGCAGCCGAACGGTCAGCACATCCTCGACCGGTTGGGCGTCTTGAAGGCTCTACCGGCGGATGCGACGCGGTCGATTCGGAGGTTTCATTTTTGCCGGGCCGGTGGGGAGCGACTCTGTTCAATTGACTATGGGGATCTTCCACCGCCGTACAATCAGGCTATCGCGACCTTGCCGAATATCGCGCACCATGCCATCGTGGATGCGGTGATCCGGCAGCCGACCGCCACGCTTCGATACGGGACGTCGTTCGTCGGTGTGGTGCGAGAAGGGCAGCGCGTGGCTGGCATGACGGTGCAGGGACCGGAAGGGCAGTACCGCATCGCCGCCAAGCTTGTGGTGGGGGCCGATGGGGCGTTTTCGAAGGTCCGGGACGCATTCGCGATTCCGGCGGACGTGCATCTCTATCCCGAAGGCTATCTAATCGCCATTCTCGAATCGTCGGAGGAGATAACCGAATCTTTCTACTATGTCGGGCGTCAGCAGATCCTGGGACTCTTTCCCGCAACGGGCAACAGAGTGTATCTGTTTTATATGATTCCGAGCGATTCCTATGAAGCCATCAAACAGAAGGGCATGCCAGCACTCAAACAGGCCTGGACGGCAATGGCTCCTCGCTTTGCGTCCGTGTTCAGTCATCTCAGCGATTGGCAACAAACGGCCTACATGCCGACAGGGCGCGTGCGAACACCCCGCTGGGTCGTGGATGGAGGGGTGCTCATCGGTGATGCGGCGCACGCCATGAACCCCCACGCGTCTCAAGGGCGCATGCAAGCCATGGTGGATGCCATGACCTTGGCCGAGATGATTCCATCATGTCTAGCCGACGGCGACTGCTCGGCCTCGCGCCTGCGCAACTATGAAACAACACGACGCCAACACGTGAGCATGCTTCAGCGTCTTGCCGATCAGCAGGTGTTTTTCTGGAACACCGGGAATCCTCTCATTGCCTGGTTGAGGGATCGTGTGTTTCAGACATTGGACCGAAATCCGCGTCTCCGATATCAAGTGCTGACAACGACGGCCGGCCTGCGTCAGAGGCCGCCGTTTTCGGTGATCGACCGGGTGATCGCGGCAGGATTTCTGCCGGACCTGTTCGCCATGACTCACGCACAGACATCCTCACCCACGAGGCCGCATGGCTACGACTGAACGCATTATCGAGGGCTTGCCGGAAGAGACACAAAAACTTCTCCAAGCCTACGCCAAGGACGTGAAAGGCGCCTTTGGCGATCAACTCGAGGGGCTTTTGATCTATGGAAGCGCGGTGCGCGGAGAGTTTTTACCGGGCCGCTCCAATCTCAATCTGTTGTTGGTGATCACCGGCTTTGACGCGGCCACATTGAAGCGCTATGAGCCAGTGCACAAGCGTTGGAACAAGGAAGGCGTCATCACTCCGCTCTTTCTCACGGACCAGGAGATCAGAAGCACTTCCCCTCTGTTTCCGCTCGAATTCCTGGAGATTCAAGAGCACCATCGGGTGTTGGGCGGTCGCGATCCCTTCGTCGGATTTCACGTGGACACGGGCAACATCGGCAATGCCGTGCGGCAAGGACTGGCGGGGCACGTTCTCCGACTTCGGCAGCGGTATGCTGAAGCGGGAGGCGCCAATGACGCGATCATGATTCTGCTTCCGTTGGCCATCACTTCCACCGTGCCGTTGCTGCGAGGCATACAACGGATGCGGGGATGGCCGGTGCTTCCACAATCTGACGCCGTCATTAAAGATGTGGCTGATCGCCTCAAGATCGACCTTCAAGGCTTTCACGAGGCCTTGATGCTCAAACGCGGCATTATCTCGCCGGGGCCATCCGAAATCCCGCATGTGTTCGATCGCTATCTCAGGGCTGCAGCAACGCTGGTTGAGGTAGTTCGTCAATGAGCATGCGAATCGCGCGCTGGATGTTATGCGTCTTCACCGTCATCCCCTCGATGACCGGTGCAAGCCCTTATGAACGCCCCACCGTTAAATTGCCGGATCCCATGGGCTACGTCAGTGATCATGCGAAGGTCTTGGACGACGACTGGCGGGCCAGAATCCGTTCGGTAGCGCAGGATCTCGAGCGAAAGACGGGGGTGGAGATGGTCGTCGTGACCGTTCCCAGCGTCAAACCGTTTCGAAGCGCCAACGACTACGCGACGGCCATTTATGAGAAATGGGGCATCGGATCCGCGCAACAGGAGCACGGGATGCTCGTGCTGGTAGCCGTAGAAGAGCGCCAAGCCGCATTAACGCTGGGGCGACAAATGTTGCCGGTTATCACGCCGCCCCTCATGAGCCAGATCGGGAGCGAGTACTTGCATCCCGCGATCGAGCTCGGTCATTTCGGGGAGGGCCTGTATCGGACGGTGGTGGTGCTTGCGTCTCACAGCCAGAACGTTCGTGTCGGCACTCCTTCGAGAACACACTATAGAGGCATGGGATTCTGGATTACGCTTTTCACCAGCATCGGGGCCATGGCTTTTTTCTGGTGGATCAGCCGCCCCGACCTGCGTCATCCCTATCGCCGGATTCAGCGCGGTGAGTATTGGGGGACCGGACAGGGTGGATTCGGCGGCAACTGGGGTGGATTCGGCGGAGGCACCAGCGGCGAAGGGTATCGATAAGAAACATTTTCGAACTTTTTACATTTTTTTGACGCAACCTCGATGTCGCTCCGCCCTCAGTTGCCTACAGTCCTCCCACTTTTGTCAGTTGAGCGCTTGCAAAGACGCACGGATTGTAAGCATCCCCTCACTTGGTATACCTGTTGCTTCCGCCTGAGGACATCGCCAGTCAAAAGGTTTGAGAAACAGGAGGAGCATGATGAACCGTTATCTTTGCCCGCTCGGCTGGGCCAGACTTATCGTATTGACGTGTGCTTCGGCTTTCGCGGTCATGCCTGGGCCAGCCGGAGGCGCTGAGAGCATTACGCTGAGTGCCCCAAAACAGCCAGCCAGACCGGATGATACATTCGTCAGAATGTTCCCCGGATTGCCGCCGTTCGCGCCGGCAACCGACGAGATGCGCGAGAAGGCCAGGAAGCTAGGCGAAAAAGGCGGTATTCTGGATCCCAACGATCAACTGGAAAACGCGCTCGAATCCATTCTCAATCCGGGTCCGAACAATCCCGACAATCCTGCGATGACGGCCGGTATGACGTTCCTGGGTCAGTTCATCGATCACGATCTCACCCTTGATCCAAGGTCGTCGCTGTTTGTGCAGACTGATCCATTTCAAACTAAAAACTTCCGGACGGCGGCGTTCGATCTGGACAGTGTATACGGACGTGGCCCTCAAGGATCGCCGGAGCTCTATGATGTCAGCTCGGGCGACATCAAGTTGAAGGTGGAGGTCATTCCCGGTTCCGAAGCCGTCTCACGAAAAGGCGCCGTGCGTTACGATGTCCCGCGCGACATCAACAACACCGCCATAATTGGCGATGGCCGGAACGATGAAAACGCCATCATCAGCCAATTACACTTGGCGGTCCTGCGGTTCCATAACGCCGTCGTCGATTATCTGCGTACGAAACGGGGCATCGCGGATCTCTCCGCCGACCAGATCTTCATGATGGCCCAGCGCTACGTCCGGTGGCATTATCAATGGATCGTCGTGCATGAATTTCTACCGCTCACCATCGGGCAACAACGAGTCGACGACATTCTGCGGCGCGGACCCAAGTTCTATAATCCGCATGACCCCAGCATGCAAAACGCCCAAAAGCATCCTTTGATTCCGGTGGAATTTTCGGTGGCGGCCTACCGGTTCGGGCATTCGCAGGTGCGGCCGAGCTATCGTTTAAATTTCGGACCTGATGCGACAGCTCCGTTCGTTGCCTTTGTGTTCCTGGACAAGTTCGATCCGAACGAGCCAAACCCCGACGACCTCCGTGGCGGGAAGCGTGCGGCCCGCCGCTTCGTAGATTGGCAAACCTTCTTCAATTTCGGAGATGGCAACTTCCGCCCGAACAAAAAAATCGATACCAAACTTTCCACCGTGCTCCTCGAACTGCTGGGCTTGCGAGGACCGGCGCCGGGAATGCCCGCTGACGGTCAGCAATCGCTGGCCTCGCGCAATCTCATGCGGCATGTCAACTTCGGCCTGCCCTCGGGACAAGCCGTCGCGCGTCTCATGGGTGCACAGGTGCTTACTCCGGATCAATTGGCGGATCTGCAGCCCCATGGGATGGAGCGAAGTACGCCGCTGTGGTTCTATATTTTGAAAGAAGCCGAGCTTCTGGAATCTGGATTGCGGCTCGGGCCGGTAGGGGCACGCATCGTCGGGGAGGTGTTCATCGGGCTCTTGAAGGCGGATGC
>DATIGH010000136.1:0-16131 GCA_035454845.1 Nitrospira sp. | reverse complement strand
AGGACGACCTCCAATCCCATGCGGGCCACACCGCCGAAGGATAAGAGACCGCTCTTCAGGAAAGGACCGATCTGTCCCGGTGTAATCGCAATGAGCCCTTCAGGCAGCTCTCGAAGACGCCCGCTCGAATAGACAAATGCTCTTTTTCCTGTTTCGTTTGTATTGATCAGCTCGTCGGTCAGACCGAGCTTGGCGATGAGTTGCAATCCGGCAGGCTTGGTGGACAGGAATGAATCAGGGCCAGCTTCTGTGATCAAATTGCCGATTTTGTGTGTGACGATTTTGCCGCCCCAGGCGGGGCTCGCTTCGAGCACTGTGCAACGCACGGTCAATCCGCAGGATTGAGCCTGCTCGGCGAGAGCCAGCGCCGTCGCCAAGCCGGAAATGCCTCCGCCGATCACCGCGACTGTCCAGGAAGGGGTCACGACGGGATCGTCAGCGAAGATTCGTGAGCGGTGACAACATCGACAAGCGTTTCGATGAGGGGGGAGGAGTCGTTGAGCATGGCGATGCGCTCGAGGTGAATCCCTTGTGCGGACGCCAGTTGCCTTAACTCGATGTCGATATCGTAGAGCGTCTCGACATGATCGCAAAGAAAGCCGATCGGCGCGACTAACACATGCCGTTGTCCTGTGCGCGCCAATGTCTCGAGGGTGGCCTCCACTGTGGGGCCAAGCCATGGCTCAGCGGAACGCCCCTGGCTCTGATACGCGAAGGCCGTGGGTTGTCCGCCGAGAAATTCACTCACCGCCGCCACTGTGCCTTTCACTTCATCAGGATAGGGATCCTTCATCGCCACGATCCGTTCCGGCAGACTGTGAGCGGTAAACAGGACTGTGACCGTCGAACGGATGGCAGGAGAAAATTTTCCGAGACCATCCTGAATGTTGTTGGCGATAGCCGCGATGAGCGTGGGGTGACAGTTCCAACTCCCGACGTAGCTCACCGACCGGTGATCGTTCAAGAGCATTTGGGCTTCTTCGACTTTCTTACGGTAGGCACCCGTGCTCATCGATGACTGCTGGGGTGCCATACACACGCCGATGATGTAGGCAGGGTCGTCAAGAAGCAGCTGAGCCAGAGTGTCCTTGATGAACGGATGCCAATGCCGCAGACCGACGTACACGCGATACCGTCCGCCGAGGGACTCGTTCAACCGCTTCTCCAGTTTCGTTGCCACGTTGGTCGTAATGCCGACGGCTGGAGATTTTCCGCCCGTTGCCTGATAGCGCGCTCGGATCTCGGCGACCAGTTCGGGCGGAGTCGGACGGCCGCCACGCACGTCGAGCAGGAAGGGTTCCACGTTTTCGAGACAATCGGGCCCTCCCATGGCCATGAGCAGCACCGCGATCGGCTTTTGCGGCTCGGCCATCAGTATCTCCTCGCTCGTAAAGCGTCAAACGTTCGGAACCGCTCAATGATCTTCTGCGACAGACGCCTCACGTTCACTACCGCTGGCTCAACTTGTGGACCATATTAATGGCAGCTTCGACGTGTTCGATCGGCGTCGTCGGCAGGATCCCGTGGCCTAGATTGAAAATATGACCATTCCGCCCTGCAGCCCGGCGGAGGATGTCTTCTACCCTGCGCTCAATCTCATGAAGCGGGGCGTACAGGGCCACTGGATCCAAATTCCCCTGCACGGCGCAATCGTGGCCAATCATCGCCCACGCATCATCGAGATGAATACGCCAGTCGACGCCGATAACATCCCCTCCCGCTTCTCGCATGAGGCGTAGCAGCGCAGCCGTGCCCGTGCCAAAATGGATCATCGGCACTGCTTCGCGTTTCAACCCTTCGAAAATTAGTTGCACGTGGGGTTTGACGTATTCGGCATAATCGCCCGCCGACAGGCAACCGACCCAACTATCGAAGAGCTGAATCGCTTGGGCGCCCGCCCGGATTTGTCGGCGGAGATAACCGGTTACGACGCGAGCGAGCTTATCCATCAACAGATGCCAGGCGTCCGGCTCACGATACATCATCGACTTCGTCAACACGTAATTGCGGGAGCCGCTGCCTTCGATGGCATAACTCGCAAGGGTGAACGGCGCGCCCGCGAATCCGATCAGCGGGACACGTCCGCGCAAAGCGTGACGTGTCTGTCGGATCGCCTCCGCGACATACTCCAATTCCGCCCCGTCGATTGCCTTCAGACGCTCGACGTCCGCCCGCTCGCGCACGGGATTGTGGATGACCGGTCCCTCCCCTTCTGCAAATTCCAGATTGAGCCCCATCGCTTCGAGCGGCAGCAGGATATCGGCGAAGATTATCGCCGCATCCACGGGAAATCGATCGATGGGTTGTAAGGTGACCTGCGCGGCAAGCTCGGATGTTTTGCAAAGCGCCAGCATGGAGTACTTGGCGCGAAGCGACCGGTATTCGGCCATATACCGTCCCGCCTGGCGCATGAACCACACCGGCGTGCAATCCACCGGTTCGCGCCGACAGGCCTTCAGAAAGCGATCATTCATTGGACCGGCATTCTAGCAGGATGTTGGCAAAGTCTCTATTCTCGCCTGTCGTTTCATGGCGCACGGGCGACGCAAGTCAAGGCGAAACTCTGCGAATTTCCGCTCGGGTAGACAGCCGCGCATGATCCGCTACAATTATGGAAGCCGGAGAACCCCTACCATTTGGAGAAATTTGATGTATAATGCAGTCCCAACGTCCGGGGCCGATGAACTGGTGAAAGAGCCTTGGGTTGTGCGACCCGCCTCGTGAACCATCTACAAGTGCCGAGGCCTTACTGATACGTCGCTGCCGTGTGTGTGCCCGTTCGAATGTGGGAGTTGATTGGAGGTAATCGAATGTCCGAAGTGCGTACGCTTCATACGACAAAGGTGCAGAATCTTTGGTTCACGTTCTTGCGATGGTTCGATTCCTGGGCCGGCCTTGAGTACATGAACACCGACGGCGTCCCTAAAATGGACTGGCTTCGATGCATTCCCATCATTGCCGTCCATGCCATGTGCCTGGGTGTGATTTGGGTGGGAACCAGCTGGATCGCCGTTGCGGTTGCCGTGGCCTTTTATTTTGTGCGGATGTTTGCAATCACCGGCTGGTATCACCGCTATTTTTCCCATCGGACGTTCAAGACTTCCCGGGCTGTGCAGTTTGTCTTTGCAGTGCTGGGCGGATCCTGCGCGCAACGGGGGCCCCTGTGGTGGGCCGGCCATCATCGCCATCATCACATCGCCTCGGATTCCTCCAATGACGTGCACTCCCCTCGCCACGGGGGATTCTTATGGTCACACATCGGATGGTTCACATCCCAAACGCACTTTGCTCCACGCTTGAAAAGTATCGCCGACTTCGCAAAGTATCCCGAACTCCGATTCCTGGACCGCTTCGACATTCTCGTCCCGACGGCTGCAGGCTTTGCGATGTTCGGATTGGGAAAGCTTTTGGAAGTCTACGCTCCCGAGCTCGGCACCAGCGGTCCGCAGATGCTGATCTGGGGATTCTTCATCTCGACCGTCGCGCTGATTCATGGTACGTGCACGATCAACTCCCTCTCGCACGTGTATGGCTCTCAGCGCTATGACACCGGTGACGACAGCCGCAACAATTTTTTCCTGGCGCTGATCACGATGGGCGAAGGCTGGCACAACAACCACCATTTTTACCCGGCTTCCACCAGACAGGGATTTTATTGGTGGGAGATCGACCTGACCTACTACTGTCTCAAAGCGATGGAATGGCTGGGACTCGTCTGGGACATCAGAGAGGTGCCGGTCTACGTACGCGAACAGAAAAGCAAGCAGGAGACGATCGTCGGGACGCTCACCGCAGCGGAAGGCTAAGGCGGGTTCCGCTCATACCCAATCCGACTCCGACTCTTCACGCTTCGGGCATTCGATCGCCCGTCCGGCCAGCCGCGCTCGTATCTGCTGGCTCTGCTCATCGAAAGAGCCGCACTGGCCGGGCGGTACGATCCAGGCGTCTTGCGCCTCCAATTCGAATCGATAATGGCGTGATCCCGTCGAAAACCATTCGACGTAGGGATGGGGCGCCAGGTTCGGATGCGGATCAAACGAGATAAGGTTCACGGTTCCGATCTGCGGATTTTCAATATCGCCGATCACGTGGCCGGCCACCTCGTCGTCCTCGAAGCGAGTGTTGCGAAACTCAATTAGGTGCCCTGCGATATCGGCTTTGAAATCCCCTTTGAGATATAGATCAACGGGACCCGCCGCGGCCAACACAATCCGACCCACGACGGTTCCTTCAACGCGGTTGTC
Organism: Nitrospira sp.; assembly: GCA_035454845.1. Taxonomy (GTDB): domain Bacteria; phylum Nitrospirota; class Nitrospiria; order Nitrospirales; family Nitrospiraceae; genus Nitrospira_C. Next base: position 11,887 of record DATIGH010000136.1, on the reverse strand, counting down.
AAGGAACCCTTCCCGTACCCAACGACCGTTCGCGAACTTTTGAGCCATCATTTCCCTTCGGTTCAGGCCGGCTCGGTTGCGCCGGCGATCGCCTCTGGCGAGGGCGGCACAAGGGCGCCGATGATCACCGCCGTCAGAATCAATCCACTTCCGATCCAACCCTGGACATCCAGCGTCTCGCCCAGAAAGTACCACGCGAGCCAGGCGGCATAGGCGGGCTCGGAAGCAAAGATGAGCGCCACTTGGTGGGCGGGGATTAATTGCTGAGCCCACATCTGCACGGCAAACGCGCCGGTAGCGAACACCCCGGTCACAGCGAGACCGATGAGAAGCGCCTCAGTTGGTGCAAACGCCTTGGCTGGAGCCTGTTCCCACGTCATCATCGAAAGAAACAGCCACGTCATAGCGCTCATTTGCCAGAACAGTAAACTCGGTGCGTTAAACACACGTGTGTAGCGCTCAAGACAGACGATATGCCCTGCAAAGGCGATGGCACAGCCGATGGTCATCGCATCGCCGAGATTCATGATCGCACTGGGTTTGACGAGGAGCCACAGTCCTGCCGTTGCGATGACAGTGGCGATCATCACACGACGATCGAACCGGCGAAGCATAAGGGGCACGATGATCACATACAAGGCCGTGAGAAAGGCGCTGTTGGATGCCGACGTGTAATGGAGACCGACCGTCTGCAGGGCGTATCCAAAAAAGAGGAAGACGGTCGCTATGGCACTGGCAGACAAGATAGCTCGTTCTCGCCGCAGACGGTAACCCGTTGTTAAAAACCAGGCGGCGATCAGCAGCGTGCCGAGCAGGAACCGAAGGCCCAGAAACGACAAGGGCGGTATTTGCTCCAGAGCCGCCTTGGTGGCTGGAAACGTCGCGCCCCAGATGACGGTGGTCAATAACAGTGCGAGACGAGGCATGGAATAAAGTGACGACTGATGAGTGATGAGTTCCCGAGAAACGTCTTCCGCTAATCACCCATCACGCATCACTTATCACTATTAGGGCTTGCAGAGGGGGCAGCGCCGTTGATCAGTTGGTCCTGCCTGTTCCATGGCGGCGAGTGCTCGTTCCTTATCAGGGTAATCGTACCAGCCACCCCCCCAATAGTCAGTCGAGGTCTGCGTGGAGGGCACTTCGGAGCAACGATCCCTGTGCAACGTCACCCGATCGATCGAGTGGGCGACGTGAATCCAATACGTCATGGATAAGTTGTAGAGGCTGGCGCCAGATGAGATCCCTTCCGTCGCTAGGGAAGGAGCTGCCATTCGTCCTTTTCGATGAACACTTTCACACCGGTTTCCAGTTTTTTGATGTCGTCTTTTTCAAACAGCCGGAAATAGCGTTTGATGCGATCGTCGTCGTCGATGCGCTCTTCCTGCATCATGCCGTTGTGCCCCTTATACCGTCGAATCAGCACTGCCATCGCCCCTTCCTCCTCGTCGTGCCACCGATATCCCCTAGTCTTCGAACCAGGCAGGTGTGTTACAATAAGGCAAACTTTAACGGATGGTCAAGGGCGCGCATCGCGTTCGATTGGCCGCCGGAAACATGGCGGGGAGCACATGCCACTGTATGAGTACCGTTGCCGGCAATGCGAAAAGCAGTTTGATGTCACGCAGTCTGTCCATGCCCGAGTCGAAGACACTGTGTGTCCGTTCTGTCAGGCTCAGGATGCGACACGGCTGCTCTCATCCTTCGTGTCGACGGTGAAAGGCGACCGCAAGCCCGGGTTCAAGGACATGAAAGCCAACGACATGATGAACCAGCGCGCATCCAATTTCTCAAAGCTTCCTCCGCTCTTCGGCGCCCGGAGCGCCCCGCCGCCTATCCAGGATGTCTTTTCTGGTTCGGAGCCTCCGCCACAGACCAAAGACAAGACGGGAAACTGATCTCTCGCATGAATGCTTTGGCGCTCTCGTCCGCGACAATTCCCTCCTGTCACCGCTCAGAAGTTTTTCCGTATCTTCTTTCCCTATGCGCTGTCTGCATCGCGATCGTTGCTCAAGCGGCCGTTCCTTCGTGGAGCCGCGCCGAGGTCTCGGGCAACCTGATTATAGTCGGAAACGGCCCCGAGCTGGCTATGATCGAATCTCTGGCACGGGCGTTCGAGAAAGCTAACCCGCGCGCGTACATCGATGTGGTGTGGGACGATCATTCCAAGCCGGTAGAAATGGTCAAAGCCGGTGACGCCCATGTCGCCGTGACCGGATCGGAGGACACTGCCTTAGCTGCGTCGCAAATCGCCTGGGACGGCATCGGCATTCTGGTCCACCTTTCAAATTTTACGAAAGAGGTGACCAAGCAACAGGTGGCCGACATCTACTCCGGCAAGGTCAAGGAATGGTCGGAGGTGGGCGGTCCAGAAACAAAGATCCTCTTGATCGATCGACCGAAATACCAAAGCATTCGCGATGCGTTCGAGCGTCAGCTCGGTATCGACGGCAAGATCCCGGATAATGCCAAAGTCATTGCGAAGGACGACAAGGTTATCAAGACTGTCGTAGGCACGCTTCCCCCGCTGTCCGCAGTGGCCTATATTTCCCTCAACCAGGGCCTGGCGGTGGTCACAAGCGGGGTGGCGGTCCGACTGCTCCCCGTCGACAGGGTGGAACCGGAGATTCCCACAGTGAAGGATGGGAGGTATCCCCTCAGGCGGCCCGTCCTATTGCTGGCAAAGAAAGATCCGAATCCACTGGTGGATGCTTTCGTGCAATTTGCACAATCGCCAGCAGGACGGCAGATCATCACGGAAACCTATATACCGTTCGAGCGCAAGTAATCCTGCCTTATCGTTCAAGGAGGGCTCTATGCAGATCTCGCGATCATCAGTCTACCTGTTGGGGCTGATCGGGCTGTGCCTGATTTCGGCTCCCGATTCCCGCGCTGAGCAGCAACAGTCCGGCGACAAGGGATCCGTTGTCGAAGGGGCCGGCTTCTCGCTCTTCGACATGGAATCCATCAAGGGGTCGGATGCAGAACGAGTGGAACGGGATCCCGTGTGCGACCGATCCAAACGTCCGAAAATCCACAAAGTGGAACCGGACGAAGCCAAGCCTGGGCAAAAGGTGACGATCAAGGGTGAGAACTTCGGGACGAAAGAATGTTTTCACGGGGTCGCCTTCAGCGCGGCAGGCCCGGCAAAGATCGAGTACAAGTTCGTCAACGAGACGACGATCGAAGCGACGGTTCCCGACGTCAAGGCCGGGATGTCTTTCATCGACGTCGTCGCTGGGGGCGGCAACGCCCGCTCCAAAGGGTTTTTGGTGCAGGCCAAGTAGTCGCGATCAGTTCGAGGAAGGGACGGTAGGCGATCCCTTCCTCACGGGTGTTCACTGCCTCTTCTCTCCTCTCTTCCCTCGACATTCTTCTTGATCTTATGCTAGCTTACGCATCCTTTGCGCCCCATGTCGGGAGCGCATGGGAATTCCAGATCAGGGACGCGAGATGTTCAAGAAGATCCTCGTAGCCAACCGCGGTGAAATCGCCATGCGGATTATCCGCGCTTGCCGCGAGTTGAACATCGCGACCGCCGCCATTTACTCCGAAGCTGATTCGACCGGGATCTACGTCAAAAAGGCTGACGAAGCCTATGTCGTGGGCCCAGGTCCGGTGAAAGGATTTTTGGATGGGCAACAGATCGTCGAGCTCGCCCTTCGCATCGGTGCCGACGCCATTCATCCTGGCTACGGTTTTCTCTCCGAAAATGCCGAATTCGCGCAGCGGTGTCAGGCCGCCGGCATCACCTTTATTGGCCCGTCTCCGGCCGCCATCACCCTGATGGGCAGCAAGGTGAAGGCGCGCGAACTGGCAGAATCCGTCGGCGTGCCCACCGTTCCAGGCACCAAGGGCGGAGTCAGCCACGCCAAGGACGCCCTCGCCTTTGCCAACAAGGTCGGCTATCCGGTCATCATCAAAGCGAGTGCCGGAGGCGGCGGCCGAGGACTTCGGGTTGTGCGATCCGATGCGGAATTGCTCGAAAACATGGAAGTGGCCGCCCGCGAAGCCCAGGCGGCGTTCGGAGACGGCAGCATTTTTCTCGAAAAGTACATCGAGCGGCCACATCACATTGAATTTCAGATCCTGGCGGATCGGCATGGTCACATCATTCATCTCGGGGAACGGGATTGCTCGATTCAGCGCCGACATCAGAAACTCATTGAAATGGCGCCTTCGCTCATTTTAACGCCGCAACTCCGCAGGGACATGGGCGAGGCGGCGATTACCCTCGCCCGAGCCGTCAAGTACGACAATGCGGGGACGGTCGAGTTCCTGCTTGACCAGGACGGCCGGTTCTATTTCATTGAAATGAACCCCCGGCTGCAGGTTGAGCATACCGTGACCGAGCAGATCACGGCGATCGACATCGTGAGCAACCAGATCTCGATCGCGGCAGGTAAGCCTCTCGACATTCAGCAGCAGGACGTCACGCTTCAAGGGCATGCAATCCAATGCCGGATCAACGCTGAGGACCCGAAGAACAATTTTCTGCCCTGTGCCGGCACCATCACCGCGTACCTGTCGCCTGGCGGTATCGGTGTCAGAATCGACGGCGCGGTCTATAAGGATTACACCGTGTCGCCCTATTATGATGCTTTGCTGGCCAAGCTGACGGTCCGCGGTCGGACCTGGGAAGAAACGGTCAGCCGGATGCGGCGATCGCTCGAAGAATACGTTCTGCGCGGCGTCAAGACCACGATTCCTTTCATGAAGGCGATCATGCAAGACCAGGACTTCCTCGCCGGGCGTTTCGATACCTCTTACCTGGAAACTCACCCCGACCTCTTCATGTACGACGAGTTTGAGCAGCCGGAAGACCTGGTGGTGGCGATTTCCGCCGCAATTGCGGCCTACGAAGGGTTGTAGCCCGGACGGCGGCTGTTCTTGTTGATACAACACCATGGCGACGAAACGATCCGTCAAGAGGCCTGCGGCAAAGAAACGCCCTTCGGGTGCAGCCTCGAAGCCATCACCTCGAGCTGGTGCTCGTCCGCGCGAACTCGCCATTCAACCGGCTCCGGGAAAGCCCATCCTGATCACGGATGTCGCCCTACGCGATGGACATCAGTCTCTCTTGGCCACGCGCATGCGCACGGAAGACATGCTCCCGATCGCTCAGAAACTCGATGCGGTCGGCTTTTGGTCATTGGAGGTGTGGGGCGGCGCCACGTTCGATACTTGTCTGCGGTTTCTGAAGGAGGATCCGTGGGAACGGCTGCGGGCGCTTCGCGCGGCCATGCCTCACACCAAGCTGCAGATGTTGCTACGAGGACAAAACCTCGTAGGCTACCGTCACTATGCCGACGACGTGCTCGAGCGGTTCATCGAACGTTCGGCCGCCAATGGCATCGACGTCTTCCGGATTTTCGATGCGTTGAACGACGTGCGGAACGTCGACCGGTCGATCCGCGAGGTAAAGGCCTGCGGCAAGCATGCAGAGGCGGCGATCAGTTACACGGTCAGCCCCGTTCATAGTATCGACCGCTACGTCGATTTGGCGAAGCAGCTGGAAGACCTCGGTACCGATACGCTCTGCATCAAGGACATGGCCGGCCTCCTGGCCCCTCTCGACGCCTATCATTTGGTGCGCCGCCTGAAAGCCGCCGTGAAGGTGCCCATCCACCTGCATTCTCATTACACGTCCGGCATGGCCTCGATGTCCGCCCTGATGGCCATCCTGGGCGGACTCGACATGCTGGACACCGCCATGTCGCCGTTGGCGGGAGGTACGTCTCATCCTGCGACCGAAACGGTGGTCGCCTCATTGCACGGAACCCCCTATGACACCGGATTGATGCTCGATACCTTGTTGCCGATCACCGAGCACTTCCGGACCGTTCGCCGCCGGTATCGCCAGTTTGAAAGCGATTTCACCGGCGTCGATGCGGAAATTTTGACCTCGCAGATTCCGGGCGGCATGCTCTCGAATCTCGCGGCACAGCTCACAGAGCAGAACGCGCTCGACCGCATGAAGGAAGTGCTCGATGAAGTACCGAGAGTGCGAAAGGACATGGGATATCCGCCGCTTGTGACACCGACAAGCCAGATCGTCGGCACGCAGGCGACGCTCAACGTTCTCACGGGCGAGCGATACAAGGTCATTACGACCGAAACCAAGAACTACTTTCTCGGCTTGTACGGCCGTGCCCCAGGGCAAGTGGATCGGGATATCATGGCCCGGGCCATCGGAGACGAAGAACCGATCAAGACCAGACCGGCCGACCGATTGGACCCCGAGCTCGACGCGGTCAAGAAGGATCTCCCTGCGTCGGCAACCAGCGTCGAAGACCAGCTATCCTTTGTGCTCTTTCCCGCCATCGCCCGCGACTTCTTCGAAGCACGCGAGAAGGGCGATCTCGTACCCGAGCCTCTGGAGGACTCAGCGGCCAAAGGGCCGGCAGTGGCCGGCGAGCTCCACTTGGCGCCGGTTGAGTTCAACATCACCGTTCACGGCGAAACGTATCATGTGAAAGTCTCCGGATCCGGCCGCAAGACCGACGGACGCAAGCCCTACTATATCCGGGTCAACGACAAACTGGAGGAAGTCTCGCTCGAAGCGCTTCAGGAAGTGTTGGCGGGCGTGCCCGAAGCTCCGGACAGCGGGAAAGGTGCCAAGCCGAAACGGCCGAAGCCTTCCAAACCGGGCGATGTAGCGCCGCCGATGCCCGGACGTGTCGTAAAGGTGCTCGTCGTGAAGGACCAAAGCGTGAAGGTCGGCGATCCGCTGCTCATCATAGAAGCGATGAAAATGGAGAGCCGCGTGCCGGCGCCCGTCGATGGCCGAGTCGTCGCCATTCTTGTCACCGAAGGCGAGAACGTCAAAACGGATGAGACGCTCATCCAGCTGGAATAGCGCGGTTCGGCGAGCTGTCGCCTCATCGCTCTCCGTCGTCATCCTCATGGTGGCTTGCTCTTCTCCTCAAATCCCCCCCCACTTCGAAGCGTTCGAGCGCATTCCAATCCAGATCCTGGAGGTCAAAGGCCAGCGTATGACGTACCTGGACGTCGGCCAAGGCCAGCCCCTGATTTTGATTCACGGGTTCGGCGGGTCGATGTGGCAGTGGGAACATCAGCAGGGCCCGCTGTCAGACAGGTTTCGACTTCTCACCCCCGATCTTATCGGCTCGGGCTTGTCCGCGAAGCCTGATATTGAGTACCGGCCAGACCAATCGCTCGATTACTTCGTTGGCTTCATGGATGCGCTGGAGATCCGGCAAGCGGCGCTCGTCGGCAATTCCATGGGCGCCGGTCTGGCCATCGGCATGGCCCTCACGCATCCGGAACGCGTCTCACGCCTGGTGCTCATCGATGGGCTGCCTGCGAACGTGCGGGAGCGTTTGACGAGTCCATCAATCAAACGAGCGCTCGACACATCCGCACCGACCTGGCTTGCCTCGTTGGGCAATTGGCTCTTTGGCGGTTTGATGATTGAATCGATACTCAAGGAGATCGTGCACGATTCTGCGCTGCTGACGCCGGCAGTCATCGAACGCTCAAACCGCAACCGGCAACGACCTGGCGTGATCCCGCCTCTCATGACCGTCCGCGAGACGCTGCCGTTGTGGGAGGCCGGCTTTGCACAGCGGATCGGAGAGATTCACCATCCGACGCTGATCATGTGGGGGGAAGAAGATCGTGTCTTCCCGCTGTCTGTCGGTGAAGAGCTTCAGCGCACGATCAAAGAATCCGTGCTCGTGCGAATTCCGAATGCGGGGCACATCCCGCAATGGGAACGCCCTGACCTGGTGAACCGAGCTATGATAGAATTTTTGCTGCGCGAGAGGCTCTCGTAGCCTCTACGAGGACATGGAGGATTCATATGCTGATCCGTGGACGATACTTGATCACCAGTTGTTACCTGACCGTTCTGACGTTGGTGGGATGCAGCGGAGGGCAGGACAACTTTCTGTATAAGAACTACACCGTGGCCGATGGCAGTGCGAAGGCCGGGGACGGCCACAACGTCCTCTTCAAAGGCAATCCTCTCTCGCTTTCGGGCAACGGCATCAAAGTCGGCGATCCCCTCCGAAGCGTGAAACTGACTCAACCTGATCTGTCCGCCGTTAATCTGACCGATACCTCCGGAAAAGGCAAAGTCCGCATCATCAGCGTCGTGCCGTCACTCGACACCAAGGTTTGCGAGCAGCAAACCCACTATCTGAGCGAAAGAAACAAGGGCCTGGACAAAATGGTTGAATTGATTACGGTCAGCATCGACACACCGTTCGCCCAAAAGCGGTTTGCGGAAGAAGCCAAGATCACCAACGTCACGTTCCTTTCAGATTTTCGCAATGCGGACTTTGGAAAAACGTACGGGCTCCTTTTGAAGGATCCGCACATTTTGGCCCGGGCTGTCATGGTCGTCGACGCGCAGAACGTCGTGCGACATTTGCAGATCACTCCGGAACTGGCTCAGTTGCCCGACATGGACGAAGCGTTTCAGGTGGCACGCAAGCTGATTACGACCAGTTAAGGACACGGAGATACTTCCATTTGGGGTGTTGATGGCTCACTACGACCTCCTGGTCATCGGCACAGGGCCTGCCGGGCAAAAAGCCGCCGTACAAGCCGCCAAGCTCGGGAAGAAAGTCGGGATCATCGAGCGCCAGGAGGTGGTCGGCGGCGTGTGCATCAATACCGGCACCATTCCCAGCAAATCCTTGCGCGAAGCCGTCTTGTATCTGTCCGGCTTCCGGCAACGCAATCTGTACGGCACCGGCTACCGGGTGAAAGCCCACATCACCATCGAGGATCTCGCCTTCCGCGCCAACCATGTCATCGCACGCGAAATCGAAATCGTCAAAAATCAAATGACACGCAATCGTGTCGACATGATCCAGGGCAAGGCCAGTTTTGTCGATCCCCACCGACTGCGCATTGACGGACGGATCGGAGCCGTCGAGCATACCGCGGACTTTATCGTGATCGCGGTCGGCACGCAGCCGGCCCGACCCGCGGAAATCCCCTTCGATGACGAAACGATCATCGATACGGACGGCCTCCTTCGGCTCAAGCGGATTCCCGATTCGATCGTCATCGTCGGTGGAGGCGTGATCGGCACGGAGTACGCGTCCATCCTGGCTGCCATGGGCATTCCGGTCACACTCATCGACAAACGTCCGCGTCTGCTAGAGTTTGTCGACGAAGAGATCATTACCGCACTTCAGACCCAGATGAAAGACATCGGCGTGACGCTGTATCACGAAGAGGAAGTGCTCGCCATCGCAAAAGAAGCCGACCATCACATCAATGTCTGCCTCAAGCACGCGAAGCCGATTCACACCGGCACGCTGATATACGCCATCGGGCGTGAAGGCGCCACAAAAGACCTTAATCTAGAAGCCGTCGGCCTGAAGCCGGATCAGCGTGGCCGTCTGTACGTCAACACACATTTCCAGACTGCGATTCCGCATATCTACGCGGCCGGCGATGTGATCGGCTTTCCCGCGCTTGCGTCGACCTCCATGCAACAGGGACGGCACGCATCCTGTCATGCTTTTGGCTTATCCGACCGAATGGATACGGACCTGTTGCCCTTCGGTATTTACGCGATTCCAGAGATCTCGATGGTCGGCAAGAATGAGGAGGAACTGGCCAGAGAGGACATCCCATACGGCGTGGGCATAGCCCGCTACCGGGAAATCGCCCGTGGCCAATTGATCGGCGACGAGACGGGCATGCTCAAACTACTCTTCCACCGCCAGACACGCGAACTGCTCGGCGTGCATGGGATCGGTGAAGGCGCGACGGAACTTATCCACATCGGACAAGCCGTGATGGCGTATCGAGGGAAGATCGATTATTTCATCGACACCGTCTTCAACTATCCGACGCTCGCGGAATGTTATAAAGTCGCTGCGTTGGATGGCATCAACCGGCTGCCGAGACCTTGGGCGCCGCCGACGACCTAATTCATGTCTTTTTCAGATCACCTTCGAAAGTTGGCTCAGCCGATATGGGAGGCCCAATTGGCTCATCCATTCGTCGTCGCACTGGGCAACGGCACCTTACCGGAGCAGAAGTTCCGATACTACATCCAGCAAGACGCGCGGTTTTTGGGTGAACTGGCTCGTGTCTTTTCAGCAGGGGCCCTGCGCGCGCCGGATTCGGAATCGGCGTTGCGACTGACCAAACTGGCAGAAGAGACCATCGTGGTCGAGAGGAGTTTGCACGAAGGTTACGGAACCAAGTGGAAGCTGAGCCCCAAGCAGATGACGTCAATACCTATGGCTCCGACCAACTATGCCTATACCCGGCACATGCTGTCCGTCGCTCAATCGGGGTCGGCAGCTGAGATCACAGTTGTGGCCCTGCCTTGCGCCTGGATCTATTGCGTCGTCGGCCGGCACCTCTTGCGGAATGGGCCTCCACCCAAAACTCACCCGTATCGAGACTGGCTCATGCTCTATGCTTCGCCGGAATTTGCCGAAGTGCAACGATGGATGCGCAAGAAGGTGGATCAATGGGCGAAGACCGCGGGTGACGAAGAGAAGCGGCGCATGGAGGACTCATTTGTCATCAGCTCCCGCTACGAGTGGATGTTTTGGGAAATGGCCTGGAACGAAGAGAAGTGGCCGGTGTAAGGCGTCTCGCCGAGGGGTGGATGCCCCTGTGCTCGCCGAACGCGCACACCAGACCCATCGTATTGCTAGAAAGGCGGTGCTCGTCCAAGCGCGCACGAGGGGCAACCCACCCCTGGCTCGATTACACACGGCTAAAGATGGAAAGAGGAAGCAAACAAGTCGAGAATAAATGGTGTGCCGTGCTGGACAGCCTTCTACCTCACCGTATATATATGCTGACTTTTCTCCACCGCGGGTGACACTACCACCATGACCACGTCGCTGAAGCAGGTACTGACCATTGCCGGATCGGATTCCGGCGGAGGCGCAGGCATACAAGCAGATATCAAGGCCATGTCGGCCAACGGCGTGTTTGCGATGTCGGTCATCACGGCGATTACTGCACAGAATACGGAAGAGGTCACGGACGTGTTCGATGTGCCGATATCCATGATTGCCGCTCAGATCGATGCTGTCTTCGACGATTTCGAGGTGGCGGCGGTCAAGACCGGCATGTTGTCGTCGGTGCCCATCGTCGAAATCGTTGCAAAAATGTTAAAGCCGCAACAGATCGTCAATTTGGTCGTGGATCCGGTCATGATCGCCAAGAGCGGCCATTCTCTGTTGAAGGCCGACGCGATCGAAGCGGTAAAAAAACAGCTGTTCCCGCTCGCCCTCCTGGTCACGCCGAATGTGCACGAAGCGCAACAACTCTCCGGCATCCGCATTACGTCGCTGGCTGAGGCACGCCGAGCAGCCAAAGTAATCCATGGATTCGGCTGCAAGCACGTGCTCATCAAAGGCGGCCATCTCCTCGCCGAGCGCGCCACCGACCTCCTGTATGACGGCAGATTCTTCAACGTGTTCAAGGGCGAGTTTATCGAGACGCCTCATACCCACGGCACCGGTTGCACGTTCGCATCCGCCATTGCCGCCCATCTCGCGCATGGCAAATCCATCGTCGACGCCGTTCAAGCAGCAAAGACCTATGTCACCGAGGCGATCCGCCATGGTTTGGCGATCGGTCATGGCTCGGGGCCGACCAATCATTTTTACTTCTTAGCCGAACGATGAGTCGATCAATCCTATCGGCATCTGAGACACGACGCACGACGAGGCGTGCCAGTTTAGGATCGGTGTCCTTGCCGGGGGCGCCTTTGACGTTTCTCCTCACCGGGTTCACGTGGTTGGGGATGTCATACTTGCTGGGCATTGCCCTCGTAATCGGATTGGTGAATGGCACGCCCCTGCCCCGCTGGCTCAAACCGGTGCATGTCCACGGGGCGCTCGTCGGAGGGATCCTCCAGTTAGCGATAGGC
>DATIGH010000135.1:0-9149 GCA_035454845.1 Nitrospira sp. | reverse complement strand
CTTACGAGAGCTGTCTTGGAGACTACGCCTGAGATCACTGGTTGGCTATCAGGGAAACCGCTAGAGAGGAACCAGAGATCTTGATCACCGAAGAGAGAAAGAAAAGGGATTCACGCAACGGACAATTTTCGTCATCCAATTGATAATGTTCCCAGGAACCTGGATCGACTGGTTGTGTCGTTTTTGTGAGTTGACCTGAGAATGAGCGAACTTGAAACTCTGATCGCACGCGATGGACTAGAGCACTCCAAGCAATGGGCTAAGAAGACAGCCGTTGTCTATGTTTTCTCTCTGAGTGATCCATCTCACTATGCCTCACAAGCCGACTGGAGGCCTCTCTTCCAGAAGACTATTGAAGAGTTAAAACATTTTGCAGAAACTGGAGAAATTCAATGAAACAACTGGAACACAGAACCCTCATTTCTCTCCGCCTCCGAATTTAATCGATTCACCTTTCTCAAGAAGGTGTCTCCGGCCCGTTCAGAAATGAACTGAATCCGAAAGTACTCGCCGTATCGTATTGAATCTGATTCACTAGTCTGCCGACAACCCCTTTCAGAGGACCACCTAAGATCAGACTTTCCTTCGAAATTGAGGCATACACGCGCTTTGTGGTCCGCTATTTCACCAGCTAGTGCGCGCGCACCAACTATGCATTCACCTAGGTATGACCATAATCGGGTTTAACCAGAGGGCATTTCTGCCTGGGTTGATCGCCATCTTCCTAACACTGGTATTGTCGGCATGTGCTGATGGTGGCAGCGACGGTGGTGATGTAGGCGTGCCCCCCAACCAGCAACAAGCAGTAGTCTGCGAACCTGTCATCGATATCACTCTGGCCAGCTCAACAAACGGTGAATTGACACCCAGCGATTGTAGTGTCGAGAACCTGTTCCCTGGCTCTGGGGATTTTACGTTTGTCGACCAGTATCGAGTCACACTCCCGTCTAGGGGCAAGCTCACGATCCGTATGAATTCCACTGAGTTTGACACCTTCCTTGGATTACTAGCGCCTCCACTGCCATCGACCGCAATTGCGGTAGATGACGACAGTGGCGGAGGTACCGATTCTCTTATCAGTATGTATCTTGATGCCGGCACCTATATCATCTTGGCGAATTCGGCCTTGGCCAGTCCGGAAACGGGATCCTACATTTTGACAACCACATACACGACGGTCACACCAATTAGCTTGAACGTTGGAGCTCCACTGCCAGGACGAGTTGAAAAGAATGAGGAGACTTCCTACGAGGTGCCGGTCATCCCGGGCACCAGATATACAGTCAGTATCACGGGTTTGACCGACAACAACGCGACGCTACGAGTATTGGGAGGCATCAGCGAATGCGCGGTGCTGATTCCAAACGTCTCTCCCAAGGATTGCACGGTCACAGCCGCAGGCACGTTCCTGACCATCAGAGTGGCGGGCGATGGAGTCATCGGCACTGCTTCGGACTATATCATCATGACCGTTCAGGCCGTAGTGGTGACTCTTCCAATTAGAGGAACTGGCGCCAGCATCCTTCCTGGAGTGCCAACCGTCGGTTTTGTTGAAACACGGAACACCAGCAACTACTGGGCGACAGGTCTCACCCCCGGGGCACACACGGTCAGCATCACTGGTCTATCGGATGATGCGGATCTACACATTTATTCCGATGAAACCTATTCATTTGAATCGGACTGCACCCTCAGAAGACTGGGCGATGTTACCAATTTGCCTGAGGAGTGCACGTTGACGACCGGAACCGCTGTGTATTTTTCCGTCACCTCCGGTGAGCTAAACCGTGATGGAGCCGGATATATCATTCTCGTATGGTGAGAGACGGAATTCGCGACACTCTCATTTCGCGGCGCGTGGCGGGCCGGCTCATTCCTCACATCACCGCTCATCGCACCTTACACCGTGGTAGACCACGCTCTTTTTCGGCAGAAATTGCTTCAGACAGTTATCTCTGTTAATACATTCCGCGATTGTGGTGAGTCTCTTCGGCAATATATGAAAAGAGCTATCATTCTGTTGAGTATTGCCCTCACAGCGTGTTCTGCAACAGTTCCTGCGACTATGAGAATCGAACGAAATCAAATCCTCCGAGGATCCGCGAGCGGGAAGGTAGGGAGGGATGCGGTTATTTCCGTGAAAAATATGGAGGGCCTGTCCTGCACGGGGAAGATGTTTATTCCTGTCACCGAGACTACTACTGAAGGCACAATCCAATGTAACGACAAACGGAAAGGGAATTTTCTTGCGAATGGTAAGGGCGACTCATGGGCAGCAGAAGGGAAACTGAACGATGGATCGAAATTCTTGCTTTTGCTTGGAACGAAAAGGACACCGCTCGAGTACTAAGACGCGGGCGGCGGAGAAACGGTGTCGGGAACCATTCGCGGCGCGTGGCGGGCCGGCGCTTTTACTCTCCACTACCACGTCTCACACACCGATAGACCTGGCCGACGATTAAAAGTAGAATGGCCTCGCTTCTTCCTGTATCCTCCCGTATCAAGTCGTCATCCGAGTGTGGGCTTCAACTCTGAGGATATAGGCCAACACCCTGGGGAGCACGCATGCAAAAGACCCGAATCATCTGCACGATCGGCCCGGCCACGGAATCCTACGAGATGTTGCAGAAGATGTACGAGGCCGGGATGAGTATCGCACGACTGAACATGTCCCACGGCGACCATGACTTCCACGCCAAGGTCATTCAGCACATTAAGACACTCAACAAGAAGGTCAAGTTTCCCATCCCTATCCTACTGGATACGCAAGGCCCGTCGATCCGCACCGGGAACCTCTCCAATGAGCTCGATCTGCGGCAGGGCGCCATCATCTCCGTCACCACGCGCGGGCCGATGGACGTAGAAGAGAGCTCGATCCACATCGACTATGAGGATTTACTTGACCAGGTCGACGTCGGAGACAGGATCACCGTGGATAACGGGCTGATCAACTTGGAGGTCTTGGAAAAGCAAGAGCGCCACATGCGGTGCCGTGTCTTGGATGGTGGGCTCTTGAAGAGTAAGCGCCACGTGAATCTTCCGGGGATTCGTGTAAATCTGCCGGCGATCACGCAAAAGGACACCAAGGATATCCTGTTCGGCCTGGAACGTGATGTGGATTTCATCGCCCTTTCGTTCGTCCGTGAAGCCGCGGATATTCAGCAACTCAAGGCACTCATGGGTGAAAAGGTCGGGAGGGTGAAGATTATTGCAAAGATTGAGGACCAGGAAGGCGTGCGCAATCTGAACGAGATCATCAAGGAATCGGATGGCATTATGGTCGCGCGTGGCGATCTAGGGGTAGAAATCAACATCGAGGATCTCCCGAATGTCCAGCGCACGATCGTACAGCGTTGTGCCGAGCACGGTAAGCGAGTGATCGTCGCAACCCATCTGCTCGAATCCATGATCCACAATCCGCACCCTACCCGCGCCGAGGTGACCGACGTCGCGAACGCGATCTATGAGGAAGTCGACGCCGTCATGCTGTCCGGGGAAACCACGGTTGGGAAATATCCGGTGAAGTGCGTCGAATATCTGCGCAAGATTGCGCTGAAATCCGAGACCATACCCGGATTGCGGTTTGCCAAACAATTGCGCGACGCGGGGAACAAACAACAATTGGCGGCTGCGGCCGTTCAGCTCGCCGAGGGGATCAACGCCAAGGGAATCGTCGTGATCACGAGACGGGGACTCATGGCCGATCTCGTCGCCAACTGCCGTCCTTTCTCCACCAACATCTATGCTTTTACCAACATGAGCCAACCGCGACGGACCATGATGCTCAACCGTGGTGTCTTTCCATTCAAGATCGATTTCAGTTCGGACCCTGAAAAGACACTGCAGACGGCGTTCCGGATCTTGAAGGACCGAGAAGAGTTTCAGGCTGGGGACAAGGTCGTGATCATCTCGGACGTCCTGGCCCAGCAACGGGTCGACTCGATTCAGATTCGTGACGTTCCCTCGGAGGACGACGTCTCGCGCGACACATCTTCCGCAACAGATGCTGTCTCCTCATCGATCGGGTAGCCTTCTGGTAAAAGGATGTCAGGAACCATTTCTCGGTACGTGGTGGGCGAAACATTCCTCTCCACCCGGACGACATTCACACGCCAATAGGCCCAGCCGACGACAAAACTAAAATAGTTACACTCGTGAGCCGAAAACTCGAACTGATTCGTGAGGAAAAGCTCTTCCGCCTGCTACCGGGCAGGACGAAGCACAGTCGACTCGAGGCGAGCGGGGTCGCGCTGGTCGACGAGAACACCGCACTCGTGGTGTTCGACAATCTCAATCAGGTGGCGCGTATCGATCTTTCCCTCAAACACCACCAGAAAAACGCGCTCTTACCCGCGCCAAGCCTGGGATCGGGATTCGAGGACATTTGCATCGACCACCGAGACCGCCAGGTCTTCTGTCTCGTCGAGTCGGTGGAGGACTTCGACGGGCTGCTCCGTGGATTTGTTGCCGAGTATGATCAAGACGGCCACTTCATCCGCTGTACTCGGCTTCCTTCCCCCCTGGCAAAGCACAACAAGGGCTTCGAGGGACTCGATCACATGTGGCGGGGCAACCGAGAGTACCTGTATGTCCTCTCCGAGGCGGGTCACAAGGGCAAGGGTCGCATCGAGGTCTTCGTTCGCCGCCGGGGTGGTGACTGGAGGGCCTCGCACCGGATCCAACTGCCCCAAAAGGCCGAGTTCGAGGACTATGCTGCGCTCGCGTATCGCTATGGAAAGCTTGCCGTAGTCTCGCAGGCCTCTGCGCGGCTGTGGGTCGCTCACATCGACGAAAATGCCCGTGCAGTGGTCCGGGGGTCGGAGGCCGTCTACCGCTTCCCTAGCAAGAGCTACGGGAATGTCGAGGGAATTGCCTGGCTCGCCCCGGACACTCTAGTTGCGGTCTCCGACCGGAAGAAGAAACGACAGCCCGGCCGTTGCTCAAACAAGGATCAAAGCATCCATCTTTTTCGGGTCCTCGCTGGTTAATGATGCCACCTTCGCCGGGCGCGCCAGTGTCAGCAACCATTCGCGGCGCGTGGCGGTAGATCTGTTCTTGGACTGGTGAAATTGGAACTTAGCTTCCGCCAAGACTTCTTACCCTATTGACTCTCTCGAATCAGAAGTCCAGGCTTTTCATCCACTTGGACCCTTATGAAAGGAGATGTCCTATGAAACAGATCGCTCTATGGCTAGTTGCAGTGGCAATGGTATCCGGCGTGGTCGCCGCCTCGGCTCAAACATCTACACCAACGAACGAGCCTCCAGCCAACCTGGTCGTGGACCCTCCACTCCCTGACCTGCTGGCCCAGGGCATCGTCTGGATCCCGTGGCGGGCGGAGAATGTACAGATCGGACCGGTGTTGGGCAAGGACGCCCTCAACGCATCTCCACGTGTTGGACATCTGCACATACACGTGGACGACCTGCCTTGGTTGTGGGCAGATTTCAGTAATAACCCCATCGACGTCGCCTTTCTGCCGCCAGGACCGCACAAAATCCGGATCGAATTGGTGGACGCCATCCATCAGGGCGTGCCCGGTCAGTCCAAGACAGTGACATTCACCATACCTAAGGGAGCGGCTCCCTCTCACTGAAAGTCGCGGAGCATCTAGGAAGACAAGAAAATTGCATGGAACATAACGGACCGATACTGCGGCCGTCGATCACAGCGCGTGGGGAATCTCGTCTATCTGTTTGTCGGTCTATCTGGCTCCTCGGTCGAGATAGAAGAACAAACCATCGCCCGAGTTGACCCTGTCACCCCTCCCCCTCATCGCACCTCGCACTAGATAGAACGCCTGTGACTGGAAACTTGGCCAACTCATGCAGACAAACATTTCGCGGCCCCATAGCGATCATCGCTCTGGGATTGCTACCACAATAGGGGGAGCCAATGCTTGATTGGCTGGCAAATCCCGAGGGATGGATCGCGCTGGGGACGCTGACGGCGCTGGAGATCGTCCTGGGAATCGATAATATTATCTTCATCTCCGTCCTGGTCGCTCGACTGCCGGAAGCGCAGCGGACTTTGGCGAGAAGATTGGGCCTGGGCCTGGCAATGGTGGCGCGTCTGGGGTTGTTGTTTTCGATCTCCTGGGTTATGGGCTTGACTCAACCGTGGTTTGCAGTGCTCAGCAACGAGATTTCTGGACGCGATCTGATTCTAATTGGCGGCGGGCTGTTCCTCCTCGCCAAGGCCACTCATGAAATTCATTACAGCCTTGAGGGCGTCGAGGCAAAGCATACCGCGGCGCTCGGAAGCACCCTGGGCACGGCGCTGGTTCAAATCTCGCTTCTGGACATCGTATTCTCACTTGATTCAGTGATCACGGCGGTCGGATTGGTTGAGCAAGTGTCCATCATGGCAATCGCGATCATCCTCGCAGTAGTCGTCATGCTGATGGCGGCGAACTCCATCGGGACTTTCGTTGATGAGCATCCAACGATCAAAATTCTCGCCTTGTCGTTTCTAATTCTCGTCGGAGTCACGCTGATGATTGAAGGGTTCGACGTGCATGTGCCGAAAGGTTACATCTATTTTGCCATGGTATTTTCAGTCGCTGTAGAAATGCTTAATATCCGCATGCGCACAACCCAGAAAGCATCGCTCAAACTGCGTAGCAGATATTCAGGAGACCAGCGGTCGGAGGCGACGTAAGAGCTTGATGATCTAGGAACCGGGATGCCCCGTTGCGAAGATGCACCCTTAGCCGCGGCGCGCCGCCTCGATTGCGGCGATGTCGATCTTTGTCATCTCCATCATCGCATCGAATGCGCGCTTGGCGGCGGCGGGATCGGGATCGGTTATCGCTTCCATCAGAGCCACCGGCGTAATCTGCCAGGACAAACCCCATTTGTCCTTGCACCAGCCGCACGCACTCTCTTCGCCGCCGTTGCCGACGATCTCGTTCCAGTAACGATCGGTTTCAGCCTGGTCGGCAGTCGCGACCTGAAACGAAAAGGCTTCGTTATGCTTGAACGCAGGTCCACCATTGAGCCCGAGGCATGGAATTCCCAATACGACAAACTCGACCGTCAACACATCGCCTTTTTTGCCGGACGGAAAGTCTCCCGGTGCCACGTACACCGCGCCAACGGATGAGTCAGGAAAGGTCTTGGCATAAAACCGCGCGGCCTCCTCAGCGTCGCGATCGTACCAAAGGCAAATCCTGTTCTTTGCAGGCTTGGTCATATCGAATTTCCCTTCAAGCCTCCCGCTAATAACGCCCAGGGTGGCTACGGCTATAGGGATCAGTGTTTGAAGCTGGCGGACGCTCGTCGAAACGGTACTGTTGGCCCGGCTGCGGCGATCCCATGTCAACGTTCTCGTAGCTGTAAGCGGGTCGTTGTCGACCGGCATAAGGGTCATCGGCACAGCCACCAACCATGGCACCGGCCATAAGGGCAAAGCACAAAGCGCTTATAATACGAATCATGCTGAACCTCCTTAGTCACTCGGAGTTATTTCCACCTTTTACTTTTTACCCCACCACCATGAAAGATTGTTCTACCCTCCATTTCATACCACCAGTCTACTGTCCTTACCGACAACGCATACCTAGAAAGCCCCCTGGAACCTCAACTGGATCTTGGGAACAACAAGCACCTCTTGATCGGCTAGTGGTTATCACAAGGATTCAGAGCGTACATTGATCTTTGGATGGAATGCAGCAGATCATTTGAACCGCGACACTGGGATCCGCAATAAAACAGTGCTGTTCGTTCGGAGCGATGTAAATTGAATCGCCAGCCTTGAACGATGTCTCTTTTCCTTCCGCTCGCACCCGTCCTGATCCTGAGATAATATAGACTTCATGCTCCCAGGCATGTGTGTGATATGGCGTGGCGTTGCCTGGCGTCACGTCGAAGATGCGCATGGCGAACGTAGGCGCACCATCTTGCGTGGTGATCATCTCGCGAATCTGCACGCCATTGGATAATCCTTCGTACCTAGTCGGCGAGACATCCTTATAGGATTTGATTACCATTTATATATCCTCCCTTTCCCCGATGCGAAGTGGTGAACAAACGCGAGCATAGCCGATGCATTCATAAAGCGCGCTCTCAGACAGCTACAGCAAATACACGAAAGAGTTCAAGCTCGAAGCCGTTTACAGCCCTTGCCGAAAACGCGGCGCAGCAGCGATTGCGTCGGCTAGAGATGCGACAAATGTGCGTACCATCGCTTGCGCCGTGGTCGGGATTCAACTCGCACACGGTAAGCGCGCTCCAATTCGCTGCGCCTACAAATACTTTCAATGCCGCCATGAGTTGATCGAATGACAATCCGACATCGCGACGCGTATTCTCAGCCAGAGGCATGTCGGCGAAATCGAGAACATCCACATCAAGATGGATGAGCAGGCGTTCGAACTTTCGAGCCCATCCGGTCACGATCCTTTCCGCCGCGTTTGTTGACTCAGCAGCAACCTGCGCCAATGGTACGTGGTTGATGCCAAGCTGCTGAGAAGCTGGCGCTCGAACGGTTCGACATTGTCGATGGCGAAGTACAGAAGCTGATCGGGACGTAGCAGTGGTGTGCGAGGACCGATCTCCACGAGTTCCTGCAGTGTGTTCGGAACTCCAAGCATGTGCGCAACTCCCATCCAGTCAAGCGCCCCATCGGACGTGCTTGCTGGGGTGTTGAGGTCCGTATCCAAATCGATGTACACGAGACCCACGCGGTCCAGGCTCCGCAAGGCACCCGCGACTGTGCCCAGCTCCACGGTACAGTCGCCTCCCAGGACCAGAGCGGTGCCGCCATTATCAATAGCGGTTGCAACAAGTTCTGCCGTCTTTCTCACGGCCCGAGTAACAGCCTGCGGATTCATCGCGCGCGGGCTGGCTCTATCAACACACCAACGAAATAAATCTGTATCTCCTAGATCGTGCACTTCGATGCCGAGCGTGCACAAACGCTCGAACAATCCAGCTTCCCGCAGCGCGGCCGGAGCGCGTTCCTGCCCGGGTGCATAGGCGCCAGCGCTGCTTGGTACACCGATGGCAGACAGATGAGGTAGGGGTAGGGTCATCGCAGATGCTGTGAGAAGTTGGTCGAATTGATAGCAACAGTATGCACTTATTGAACATCGTAGCAGAGAATTCGTATCGCAGAGCAAGCTTTTGCCGGATGAGAAAGGCCAGCAC
>DATIGH010000134.1:0-14750 GCA_035454845.1 Nitrospira sp. | reverse complement strand
TGGCAATGTTTTTTCCGCAGCTTCTTCCAGCACACGCCGGTCGCCTCGTGCGCCTTGCACCCCAGAAGGCAGATCGTCGGGCGTGATCTTTTCTCCTCGACTGAGTGTCACCGCCCGCTCGATCACATTCTCCAATTCCCGAACGTTGCCCGGCCAGATATAGTCCATCAGCATGGCCAACGCAGCCTCGGTGAGGCCTTTTATCTCTTTGCTGCGCGCCTCTCCGCATTTCTTGAGAAAGCCCTCGACCAGTAACGGAATGTCTTCTCGGCGGTCGCGAAGCGGCGGCAGCTTGACCTCGATCACGTTCAGTCGATAGTACAAATCTTCGCGGAATCGCTTCGCTTTGACTTCTTCGGCCAGATGGAGGTTTGTGGCTGCGATGATCCGTACATCCACCGAAATGGGCTTGGTGGCACCGATCCGCCGGATTTCCTTCT
This sequence comes from Nitrospira sp., assembly GCA_035454845.1. Taxonomy (GTDB): domain Bacteria; phylum Nitrospirota; class Nitrospiria; order Nitrospirales; family Nitrospiraceae; genus Nitrospira_C. The sequence continues at coordinate 14,310 of DATIGH010000134.1, read as the reverse complement.
CTTGAATGGCCCGAAGCAGCTTGGCCTGCAACGTGATCGGCAATTCGCTGATCTCGTCCAAAAACAGCGTGCCCTTGTGCGCCTCCTCAAACAAGCCGTGCTTGTCTGCCTTGGCGTCGGTAAACGATCCGCGCATGTGTCCGAACAGTTCGCTTTCCAAGAGTTGCTCGGGAATGGCGGCACAGTTGACGGGGACGAAGGGCGCTTCCTTACGATCACTGTTGTAGTGGATCGCCTTCGCCACCAACTCCTTGCCTGTGCCGCTTTCACCGGTAATCAGGACGTTGGTCGGACTCTCGGCAATCCTACTAATGAGATCGAAGACCGCGCGCATGGGCTTGCTCTTGCCCAGGATGTGATGAAAGCTGTATTCTTTCCGTACTTCCTTGCGCAGCCAGCTCACTTCCCTGCGCAAGGCGGCCTCACGCATGACCCGCTCGACGACTCTGATCAACTCATCTTTCTTGACCGGTTTCGGCAAATAGTCGCTGGCTCCATGTTTCATGGCCTCCACGGCCGTTTCCACAGAGCCGAACGCAGTCATGAGGATCACGTTGCTGTCAGGAAAGTTCCGTTTGATTTCCGACAACAATACAATTCCCTCCATTCCCTTCATGCGCAAATCAGTCAGCACCACCTCATAATCGGCTTCGCCGAGACGTTTCAATGCCTCCGGACCGCTGCCTGCAGTAGAGACCCGATGTCCGCGATCCTCCAAAAGATCATGAACCATGTCGCGCATATCGGCATCGTCGTCCACAACCAGCACTGAACCCGTTGAGTCAGACATCGTCCATCCTTTATCCAATAATGGTGAAAGCGTAAGGGTAGGGCTTGGCAAATGCAAAGGTCAAGCGCACTCCGACCATGCTATCGGCGCCCGAGCACCCCAGCAACCCAAAAACATGCTGAAGTTCTCTTCACTTAGCACTGCCCGTCTGAAGCCGCGCGCACGATGCGAGTGACATTGATACGGGTTTCACATTAGAGAGTTTTAACTGCCCGTTAACTCACCGTTAATCTTTCATTGCTACATTCGCGCTCGTACATAAGGGTGAAACCATTATCAGGAGGTGGGTCGATGACGTGTCAAAAATGCAAAGGATTGATGATTGAGGAATCAAGGCCTGAATTTTCCACCGACGGGACCGTCCTGCGGTGTATTAACTGCGGACTGGTACTGGACCCGTTGATCCAGCAAAATCGGTTGGGTAGAACCCGCTCGACCTCAACAACCCTGCACGCCGCATAGCATGCCCTCCGTTCGTCCGGCTGGAGCGAAACCTTGCGCTCCGCCGGACCATCCCTAACCTCATACCGTAGCGAATTCGGCCCAAAGAAAAGTGTGATCGGAGGGATCCTTGGCTCGGCGTGGCTCCACATCCACCTCGACACGCAGACATTTTTCCGCCAGGGGGGCGGTCGCCAGGATGTGATCGATGCGCCAACCCTTATTCGCAACCAACGAACTCGGCGTCCGATAATCCCAAAACGTAAACTGTTGCCGCTCCGGGTACAGCCGAACAAAGACGTCGTGAAAACCCCAGGACACCGTCGACTCATAGGCTTTTCGTGCGGCTTCGTGATAACACACGTGGGTGAGATGCTTCTCCGGACTGTGGACGTCCATCGGTCTCGGCGCGACATTCATGTCTCCACACCAGATCGCCGGGAGCAGGGGCGAGAGGTGCTTTTCGAAGTAGGTGCGTAGCCGCTTGTACCATTCGAGCTTATAGGCATATTTGGGGGAATCGATCTCGTATCCCTGCGGAATGTACGTATTGACGATGCCGATGCCGCCGACGACCACGTGCAGCAGTCTCGGTTCGTCCGGCTCTCCGCCGTCGTCCAACCCTGCTCGGACCGACTCGGGCTTGGTGCGGGTGAGAATGGCCACGCCATTGTAGCTTTTCATCCCTCGGTAGGCGATTTCGTAGCCCGAGGGCATCAACGCCATCAGTGGAAATTCGCTGTCCTGCACCTTCGTTTCTTGAAGGCACAGGACGTCGGGCTTGTGCTTGTCCAGCCACTCGATGACGATGGAAAGCCGCCTTCGAAGTGAGTTGACGTTATAGGTGGCGATTTTCATGGTTTCGTATCTCGTATCTTGTGAAGGGTCGCTCGTCGTCAGAAGATCGTATCTATGCTCGTCTCTCGCGAACGAACGACGATTCACGCGAACGCTTCACTTGGCCGACAGATATCGCCGAAGGATGGCCTGTTCGATCCGGGAGCGCCCACGGTCCGGAGCCGGAAACCGTAACACGAGCACAATGCGGCCCCCTTCCGATAGCTGGATCGTGATGCGCGGTTCCGGCGAGGGAGCTTCCAGCAGATTTTGTTGTTCGAGCAGTTTCATCTGACGGCTGGCTTCCTCCATGAACGGCGCACACTCGACCCTGGCCGCCTCGAGCAGCCACGTCTCAGCATCCTTCCAATCCTGCTCGACGGCAAGCGGGACCATGAGCGTGTACAGGCCGTAGTCCTGGTTGGGATTTTCCTTCACCAGCGGGTTGGTGAACAACAGGCTGTTGGGAAACACCGTGACGCGGCCGGTGTACAGGTGAGCGGCTTGTCCAGGGCCGATCTCAAGGAGTTTCGTGGCAAAAATGTCGTGATCCAGCACGACGCCGCGATGACCGGCGATCTGAATTCGGTCACCGACCGAATACACTTTGCCGCCGACGCGCAACGCGGCCCCGCTCCAGCAGAGCAGCAACTCTTTGGTAGCCAGTACCAGCGCCGCCGCGAGAGCAACCAGGGAGACCGCGAAAGCCTGCAGCTCGTGCGCCCAAATGACCATGAGGCCGAACAGGAAGATGAAGACCATCGTATTGCGTACCGTCACCACCCACCGCCGCTTCGCCTCCATGGTCAGCCCGGAGTTTCTCGCGATGGAACGAACGATGAGCGTGCGGGCGATAAGAACGGACAGGAGCAACAGGAGGGACTTCAAACCATCAAGGGCGATGGAGCTATCGACGTGCGGAAGCCACGCGGTCATGGGTGGGGCGGTCACGATGCTCGTCTACTCGGCGTGCAAAGCATTGCGTGTCCCGGGAACGCACTCCTCTCGTTTCCAGCTCTTGAGAATTTTCTGTTCGTCGAACGTCAGGGTATAGCGGTAGCAGTACAGGGTCGGCTTGGGACCCTCCTGCGCGCTTTTGCCGATTAAGGAGGCCGCCTCATTCGCGGCATTGGTGATGCCGGATAGATCCATGGGATCCAGGTCCTTGTCGCTGTACGGCACCCGGTACGTCCATGTCGTATTGCCGCCGAGGGCCGGAGTCTTGGCCGTATGCGGTGGGCCCAATTTCTCGGACACGTCGTCCTGCGTCAGCTTGTCCACGCCTTTCTTGAAGTAGCCGTCACGCCAGGGGCCGCCGCAGGCGGTCAGGATGGTCACGACCAGCGGGAGAAGGAGAAAGGCGCTGGGGCCCAACGTTCTGCGAGCAAGCTTCATGTGTTGGATCGATCGTGAAGTTGCTGCATGCGTTTGACCGAGCAATAGAGCGCATAGCCTTGAGCCAGCATGCCGGTGACCAGCAATCCCAGCGCAGTCTGGAGCCATTGGGCCCCCTGCTCATCAAGGCCGTACATGCCGAGGATGAACCCGAGCGCGATGGCCACGATGCCAACAAAGCGGGCGACCATGGCGTTGATGCGCCAATTGGTGCCAACGGGCTGATTCTCCTCCACCATGGGGAATACGCTACAACGGAAGGCGTGACGGGTTCAACTCCGCTTGGCTCGAATCTCCCGTGCCTGCAAATCCAAGGCGACGGCCTCGTTGCTTCGCCCGAGTTTGCGCAGGACGTTGGCCAAATCTTCAAGCGTTTTCGCCACCTCCGGGTTAGATATTCCGAGCGCCTGTTGTCGGATTGAGAGGGCCCGGCGATACAACGGCTCCGCCTTTGCAGGCTGACCTTGTGCGACGTACAGTTGGCCCAGGTTGGCGGCGCTCAGCGCGACGTCAGGATGGTCGGGGCCAACGAGGGCTTCTTTAATGGACAGGGCCCGCACCAACAGCGGCTCGGCTTCCGCATACTGCCCATACATGCGATGGAGGACGCCGAGGTTGTTCAGCGTCGCCGCCACATCGGCGTGCGTCTCGCCATGAACGGCCTGATAAATCTTCAATGCTTGCAAGTAGAGAGGTTCGGCCTCGACATGTTTGCCTTGTCCGGCATAGACCTGGGCCAATTGAGACAAGCTGACGGCGACACGGCGGTCTTCACGACCATACGCCTCGGCCTTCTTCACCGCGACCTGGTAAATGCGCTCGGCTTCGGCATAGTTGCCTTGTTGCACCGCCTGCTGGCCCGCAGCCATGGCCTTTTCCCATGTTTGCTCCTCGCAGAAAGCACTCGAAAGGAGCACGCCTCCCACGAACGTAATCAGGGAGAGCCAGCCAAGCGTGTTGTTTCCCACCCTTCTCATATATAGGGACAGGATACACGACGATCCAACCAGGCCGCTATCGGCCGGTCCCTTCCGCGGTTTCAACGCGTGACGGATTAAGCGACATCGCGATTCACCCGCCTAGGGCAACCATGTCCAGTGCGAGAAGGTGGCCGCTTGGCCGATCCGATGATGGTCGGGGTCTAGCACGTTCCAGATGAACGCGTTCTCGACGAGAAACCGGCGGCCGGTCCCTGAAATTCTGACGCCTCGATAGGTATCGATGAACCCGCGTACTCTCGCCTGTTCCAGCATCCCCTCCCGTTCGGCACGATTGACCGGCTCAGCCGTGAGCCGCGATGGCGTTGCGATGAGCTGGTCCCAGGTCATCTCCCAAAGAACTAACGCCGTCCGATTGCCGTAGTTGAGAACCGGATCGGCTTCCATCCCATGTGATACCACGACGAGCGGCGACTCGAATAACCCTCGCGCCTCATGCTCCGGATCGCCGTTTCGCTCGATCAGTTCCCTTCCGATCCAATGCCGATAACTGTCGAGCAGCCGTTGCGTCCACTGGACAACTGACGGCTCCGTCCAGACCCGTGACGTCATGGCCTCGGCCTTTACATCCTTGTGCGGGATCGTGGTACCACGTCCTCCACGGGAGGGCAAGGGCAACACCCTTGTACATCCCCCGTGAAGTCTCTGTATAATGGCGCCTCTTCGCGATTGATGAGGAGCCGGTATGGCAGGGCAGACACTCTTCGACAAGATCTGGGACTCTCACGTGGTTCGTTCGGAGCCGGACGGGACGACCTTGTTGTACATCGACCGGCAGCTAGTGCACGAAGTCACCTCGCCACAGGCGTTTGAAGGCTTGAAGCTGGCCGGACGCCGGCCACGGCGCGCCGGAACCACGCTTGCGGTTCCTGACCACAATGTGCCGACGACCGACCGTCGGCTCGGCATTGCGGACCCTGTGAGCGCAATCCAGATTCACACCCTGGAAGACAATTGCCGCAATTTCGGCATCACGCTCTTCAACATGAGCGATGTCCGTCAAGGCATCGTGCATGTGATCGGCCCGGAACAAGGGTTCACGCTGCCCGGGACAACGATCGTCTGCGGCGACTCCCACACGTCGACGCACGGCGCCTTCGGCGCTTTGGCCTTCGGGATCGGGACGAGCGAAGTCGAGCACGTCCTTGCGACGCAGTGTCTGGTGCAAAAGCGGCCTAAGACCATGGAAATCCGTGTCGAGGGTGTACTAGCCGACCGCTGTTCGGCGAAGGACGTGATCCTCGCCATTATCGGCAACATCGGCACAGCTGGAGGGACGGGTTACGTCATCGAATACACCGGTTCCGTCATACGTGAGCTCAGCATGGAAGGGCGCATGACGCTGTGCAATATGTCGATTGAAGGGGGAGCGCGGGCGGGTATGGTCGCCCCGGACGAGAAGACGATCGCCTATCTCAAGGGCCGTCCCCTGGCACCAGCCGGCGATGCCTGGGAGCAAGCCGTAAAGGCGTGGCGTGACCTAAAAACGGACCCTCATGCCTCCTACGATGCGACCGTGGTCATGAAGGCCGAAGATATAGCCCCTCAAGTCAGCTGGGGCACCAGCCCAGGCATGGTGACGGGCGTCGACAGCACGGTGCCTGATCCGAACACGATCACCGATGAGAAAACGCGACAGGCCACCGAACGGGCCCTTGCGTATATGGGACTCACGGCCAACATGCCCATCACCGATATTCGTATTGACCGCGTGTTCATCGGTTCCTGCACGAATTCTCGAATGGAGGATTTGCGCCTCGCGGCCAGCCTGGTCAAAGGCAAGCACATTGCCGAGACGGTGCGCGCGATGGTCGTCCCAGGCTCCGGATTGATCAAACAGCAAGCGGAAGCCGAAGGGCTCGATCAGATCTTTACTGCGGCGGGATTCGAATGGCGGGAACCCGGTTGCAGCATGTGCCTGGCGATGAATGCCGACGTGCTCCAGCCCGGCGAGCGGTGTGCGTCGACCAGCAATCGGAATTTCGAAGGCCGGCAGGGGGCAGGAGGCCGCACCCATCTGGTTTCTCCCGCGATGGCGGTCGCCGCGGCCGTCGAAGGACATTTTGTCGACATCAGGCACTGGGAGTGAATGTAGGCATCATGCAGGCGTTTACTCAACTCACCGGTGTCGTCGCTCCGCTCGACCGCGTCAACGTCGACACGGATCAAATCATTCCCAAACAATTTCTCAAGACGATCAAGCGGACCGGTCTGCGGGAAGGCCTCTTTTTCGACTGGCGGAGACAGAAGGACGGCTCGCCAGATCCTTCCTTTTTTTTGAACCAACCCCGTTACCAAGGCGCGACCATCTTATTGACCCGAGACAACTTTGGCTGCGGCTCTTCGCGCGAACACGCGCCCTGGGCCTTGCTCGATCAAGGCTTCCGTTGCGTGATCGCGGCCAGTTTCGCCGACATTTTCTACAACAACTGTTTTCAGAACGGCATTCTTCCGGTCGTCCTCGAGGCCCAGCACGTGCAGTCGATGATGAAGGACGTCATGGCGAGTCCGGGATATCAAGCGACCGTGGATCTCGCCGAACAGACGGTCACCACGCCCGAGGGCACCGTCTATCGGTTTTCGATCGATCCCTTTCGAAAAAACTGCTTGTATCGAGGGCTCGATTCCATCGGCCTCACCTTGCAACATGAACCCGCGATTGCAGCCTATGAGGCCAGGCGAAAGACCGAAGCCCCCTGGCTGTTTTCCGACCTTCGCCCCTAGCCCAAGGATGGTTGCATGAATTGGGTGCGATTGCTGCTTGTACTGCTCTTCCTGGTGGCGGCCGGTGTCCTTGTGGCGTTCAACTACAGCTACTCGGACGGCAATCGCGCCGGATATATCCAAAAGTTTTCCACGAAGGGCTGGCTCTGCAAGACACACGAAGGAGAGCTTGCCATGACGACCGTCCCGGGGACCGCCCCTGTTCTATGGGAATTCACCGTCTGGGACGATGCTGTCGCCCGTCAGCTGTCCCAAATGATGGGCAAACGCGTCGTCCTGCACTACAAAGAATATCGCTATCTGCCGACCACTTGCTTCGGCGACACTCCGTACTTCGTGGATCAGGTCGAGATCCAGGAATAGCTCTATAGCCAGCGTTTCTTCTTAAAGAGGAGCAGCATCCCCACTCCCACCGCCGTCATGACGGCGAGCACCAACGGATACCCCCACCGCGACTGTAACTCGGGCATGTGCTCGAAATTCATGCCATAAATGCTTGCGATGAAGCTCAGCGGCATGAAGATGGTCGTGATCACCGTCAATACCCGCATGACGGCGTTGAGACGATAGCTCACGCTTGAAAGGTAGATGTCGAGACTGGCGGAGACCATTTCGCGCAGCGTTTCGATGGTGTCGACGATTTGCACGACATGATCGTGGACATCCCGGAAGAACACTTTGGTCGGCTCCTGAAGAAACGGGCAATCCGACCGTGACAGATTATTCATGACATCGCGAAGAGGCCAGACGACCCGTCGAAAGAAAAGCAACTGACGCTTGAGCGCGTGAATGTCATTGAGCGTCTCAGGCTCAGGGCGGTCGACGACCGCCTGCTGAACGGCTTCGATTTTTTCACCCAAGAATTCCAAGATGGCAAAATATTGATCCACCGTGGCGTCGACCAGAGCATACAGCAGATAATCTGCGCCTGATTGGCGCAACCTTCCCTTTCCCCCACGCAGACGCTCGCGAACCGGCTGGAAGACATCTGTCCCATTTTCTTGAAACGAAATGACATAGTTTCTGCCGAGCACCAGGCTCACCTGCTCGACGGAGATCTCCTTCCGATCCGTCAGCGACAGCATTTTTATGACCAGGTAATAGTACGTCTCGTAGTCGTCGAGCTTCGGGCGCTGGTCGGTATTGGTCACGTCTTCCAGCAACAGGGGATGCAACATGAATTGCTTGCCAAGCATCTCAACGATGTCCACTTGATGGACCCCGCCCACGTTGATCCAGATCACCGATTCATCAGCAGGCGGCGACAGCTGATTCACCTGCCTCGGTTGCAGTTCTTCACAGCTCTCGCCGCTGTAATGGAACACCGTGAGAGTAACTGTGGCCGACTTCCGCTCGCCGATGTGGACGAGCGTACCCGGGGGAAGACCCGTTTTCCTTGAGCGCTTTTGAATCAGTTTCATATTTGCTCGTGGCCGTCTAGAGGTGCGCCTGCCCAGGCTTGTACGCAGGTTCTCCTAAGGGGTCAAGAACAAACTGGTTGGCGCTCTCAGCTCGTACTTTTCCAGGGAGCGCAGACCTGTTACCCTGATCCTATGGATCGAGAACTCGCCCACGTCACGCGCGCGATTAGGGTCGCCGGCCAACGGGCCATGGACCTGGCGCAAAAGGGATTCGACGTTCAAACGAAAAAGGACCGATCGCCGGTGACCACCGCCGATCTGGAGGTCGATCGCATCCTCCGTGAGATGCAGCAAACACATTTCCCCGACGATGGATGGCTGTCAGAGGAATCCCCTGACGATCAAGCCCGGTTAGCAAAGAGGCGCGTGTGGATCGTGGATCCGATCGACGGCACAAAAGCCTACGTCAAGAAGATGCCGGAGTATTGCATCTCTGTGGGATTGGTCGAGGCTGGTGCGCCGGTGCTGGCGGTGATTTTCAACCCATCCACGGACGAGTTGTTCAGCGCCGTTCGGGGAGAAGGCCTGCATGTGAACGGCCGGCCTGTGACCCCGGCGCCACCGGCCGGCGACCGATCAGAGGTCTTGGTCAACTTGTGGGAATTTCGTGAGGGCCGTTGGGCCGATCTTGATGGCGGGATTCTGTGCCGCCCCATGTTTTCAATCGCCCATGCCTTGGCGCTGGTCGCGACAGGGCGGGTGCAAGCCGCCATGACCATCCAGTCGCAGAATGAATGGGATATGGCGGCCGGTGTCCTTCTCATCCAGGAGAGTGGCGGCACCGTCGCCGATCCCGAGGGCCGCCCCTTTGTCTTCAATCAGGCCACTCCACGGTTTAGAGGCGTCATCGCCGTGTCCGCCACGGCCGGGAACGAACTGCGGCCGTTTCTTCAGACTCATGCCGATCGGGCAAGGGGAAAGAAGAAACGCTGATGACCACGCCGACGACGATCGCCGTTTTGGGAACAGGGCTCTTGGGTCGTGCGATCGCGGAACGCCTGCATACCGTCGGCCACACTGTTATTGCCTTCAACCGCACGCCCACGAAAGCGCTGCCTCTTCAAACGCAAGGGATTGCCGTCGTCGGGTCAGCTGAACTCGCGGTAAGTCGGGCCGACTGTGCGCTGCTCTTGTTGACTGATGCATCGGCGATCCGCGCCACTCTATTGACTCGGGACTGCTCGGCGGCCTTGCCAGGGAAAACGATCATACAAATGGGAACCATCGGTCCGAACGACAGTCTGCAGATCGAGCGCGAGGTCGCACGGTGCGGAGGCGCCTACTGCGAAGCGCCGGTCCTGGGAAGCATGGCTGAAGCCAAGTCCGGGACGTTGTTCGTGATGGTGGGCGGCACCGAGAAGCAATTCTCCAGATGGTCACCGGTCTTTCGATCGCTGAGCCGTGAACCCCGGCACATTGGACCGGTAGGCAAGGCCGCTACCCTGAAGCTGGCGCTCAACCATTTGATTGCCGCCGAGACGGTGGCCTTCGCCTTCAGCCTTGGACTGATACAACGATCGGGCGTCCCTGTGGAAACATTCATGGCCATTCTCCGCGAGAGCGCGCTCTATGCGCCGACATTCGACAAGAAGTTGCCGCGTCTGATCAAGCGTGACTACCACCACCCCAATTTTTCGACCCGCCATCTTCTCAAGGATGTGTTGCTCGTTTCCCGGGAAGCGGCAGCCCGCGGCTTGCCAGCGGACGCGCTGGACGGCTTGTCGCAGACCCTCGAGCGCGCGATCACGAAGGGCTTGGGCGAGCTGGACTATTCGGCCCTGTTCGACATCGTGAACCCTCCGGAGCCTGGTTCGCCGCTTTCCTGACGACTCTTGCCCGACAACGTTGTTTCTTTTCACTTATTCGTTGAGGATCGACACAGGACCCGTATACTCTGGATCTTACCCCTATATTCAATCTTTGAACACTTGACCCTATGCAAAAGACCGTCAGCAGAACGCTCGATCCACGTGCCTTCGATCTGCTCATCGATGAGAGTTTCATCCGCCAGGGCGATCTGATCAAAGCCGTCCAAGATTCCTTGCAGCAAGGCGTGGATATCGAGGAAGTCTTGCTTCAGAAGTACCGAGTGCCCAAAGCGGCACTCGGCAAAGCCTTGAGCAAGTTCTTCGATTGCCCCTATATCCCGTATGACGAGAAAACGCTCGTCGATCCGCAATTGATAAATGATTTGAGCCACGACTACCTCTGGAAACACTCCTGGCTCCCGCTGAAATTGCAGGGGAGCATCCTCGACGTGCTTATCGACGACCCGCACGACATCGTCAGGGGCCATGACATTCAACGGGCATTCCCAGGCATGACGATCCGGTATGCCGTCAGCCTCAAGTGTGACATCAAGCGCTTCCTACAATCGACGCTCGGAATGACCGAGACTGGATCGATCGAAGATACTTTGGGTGAACTGGTCCATGAGGCGAAAGCGGAGGAATCCCCCGACGCTGGCGCGCACGACATCGATGAAAACGATTCGGCCATCGTCCGGTTGGCCAACCAGATCATCGCGGAGGCCTACCGGCACGAGGCGTCGGACATCCACATCGAACCGTACTCGGACCGCAAAGAGACGGCGATTCGGTTTCGCATCGACGGGACCTGCTCGACCTATATGCGGATTCCGGCCGCCTATCGTCGAGCTTTGGTGTCGCGCATCAAAATCATGTCGAGTCTCGACATCGCCGAACGGCGAAAGCCGCAGGATGGCAAGCTTCGGTTCAAGCTGAACCGTGACAAGGAGATCGAAGTCCGCGTCGCGACGATGCCGACCGCCGGCAACAATGAGGATATCGTGATGCGGCTCCTGACGGCCAAGGAACCCATGGCACTGGAATCGATGGAGTTTGCGCCGGCGACGCTCTCTGCGCTCTTGGAAACCATTGAGCGGCCTCACGGCATGATTCTGTGCGTCGGTCCCACCGGATCAGGCAAAACGACGACGCTCCATGCCCTACTGCATCGCCTGAATACAGATGCCAGAAAAATCTGGACGGCCGAGGATCCGATCGAGATTACGCAGGAGGGTCTCAGGCAGGTTCAAGTGCAGCCCAAAATCGGCTTCACCTTTGCGGCGGCCATGCGGTCGTTTCTGCGCGCAGACCCCGATGTGATCATGATTGGCGAAATGCGGGACAAGGAAACCGCCGATGTGGCCGTTGAGGCCTCGTTGACCGGACATCTCGTCTTGAGCACTTTGCACACCAACAGCGCCGTCGAAACCGTCGTCCGCCTCCTCGACCTGGGGTGCGATCCGTTCAACTTCGCCGACGCCATGCAGGGCGTCCTCGCGAAGCGTCTCTGCAAGCGGCTCTGCACGCATTGCAAAGAGTCGTATCATCCCTCTACCCAAGAATATGACAAGATCCTGCGCGAGTATGGTCCGGCCTCGTGGGAAACCATGGCGCTGCCATCCTACGGCGACGGCTTCAGGCTCTATCGCGGGCGCGGATGTGATCACTGCCATCAGACGGGATTTAAGGGACGCGTCGCCCTGCATGAGCTCTTGCGCGGAACCGATGAAATGAAGACCTTGATTCAAAACCGCGCAAAGACCCCTGAAATGACGAGCCTGGCGAAAAAAGAAGGGATGATTACGCTGATGCAGGATGGGCTTTTGAAAGTCCTTGGCGGGCTCACCACCTATGAACAGGTAAGAGCCGTGGCCATGAAATAGCCGCAGGTCGCCTTCGCTTCATCCTTCCGTTTCCAGGAGCTTGACGAACTGTTTGAGCCGCTCCCCAACCACCTGCTGCATCTTGATGAATTCCACACCGAACCTCTTGGCGCTCGACCAGCGCACCGCGGCCAGATCAACCTGCACGGGATCTTCCTCCTCGAGCAGCTGCACCTTCAATTGGAGATACGCATCAGCGTCCGCAACAATATCGGACATGATGGCGCAGCCCTGCCGAGAAATGTTGAGGATCGTGCCGGTCCCGGCTACCAGATCTCCCTGGAAGGAGACAGGGCGTTGCACAGCAAACCGGACATGCTTTCGTTCTTGCATGGGTGTCAGCGGTTGGAAACAGTATCGTTCGTTGCTGAGGACTTCTTCGTCAGGTGAAAGGTTCCGCCCTTTTGCGTCGGCGCGAGATTGTTTTCAATTCTCGTGTACCACCAACGGCCTTCTCCATTGGAGAAATCCGGAGATAGATGCACGATGAAGCCTCCCTCGCGGTCATTGTCGCTCTGAACCCACCTGCCCTGCCACGTGTGGTCAGAGAGCGAATGGGTTTCGAAACGGCCGCCCTTCCACGGGTAGCTTCCGTTGCCTTCCTCATCAAGGGTCAGGGTCACGACGGCGTCTTCTTCGTAATCCCACTCACCGGCCAACACGCTTCGATCTTCCTGCGCACCCGACGGCACGATGACGGGGGGCACCATCCTCTCCTGAGTCGAAGGGGTCGTGGCACAGGCAGCCGCCGACAAGAGCATGAAGGCCGCGAGGACGGGATTCCGCCTCGCTTGGAAAAGATTAGCACTCATCCTTTTTTCATATCACGAGAAGGTCATATCGACAAGTTATGAAAGCCCTTGATCACGGAAGACGTGCAATTCGTCGGCAGGCTTCATCGAGGTCCGCATCGATCTTGGCATAACTGAAGCGAATATATCGTGAGCCCCCGGGGCCAGAAAAAAATGCTTCCCCCGGAACTCCGGCGACACCGGCTGTCCTGAGGACAAACATCGCGCGCTCTTTTCCATTTATGCCTGGGACGCGCGACGCATCAGCCAGGACATAGTAAGCACCCTGAGGCACGGAGGGAGGCAGTCCCGCCTGGGCCAACGCTGCGCAGAAGCGATCGCGTTTCTGTTGATAGTCCTTGGCCAGTTGGCGATAGAAGGTTTGCGGCAGCTCCTGGATCCCGGTCGCAACGCCGGCTTGCAAGGGCGTGGGGGCGCAGACATACAGAAGATCGTTCATCGCGCCGATGGCCTCAGCCCATCGCGGCGCGGCTACGCTATAGCCGATGCGCCAGCCCGTAATACTAAAGGTCTTCGAGTACCCGCCAATCGTGATCGTACGTTCCGCCATGCCGGGCAGCGAGGCCATGCTCACGTGCCGGCAGCCGTCGTAGAGAAAATACTCATAAATTTCATCCGTCAAGACGAACAGGTCATGGTTTCGAGCAATCCCCGCCACAACTTCGAGTTCGTCTCTCGAAAAGACCTTTCCCGATGGATTGCCTGGTGAATTGACAATGATCGCCTTCGTCCGAGGAGTGACGGCCCGTTCGACGGCTTCAGCCATCAGAGTCCAATCGGGAGCCACCAAGGCTACGACGATCGGAACCGCTTCGACGGCCAGCAGCGCACTGACATGATATTGGTAAAACGGTTCGAACAGAATGACTTCATCACCCGGGTTCAGGAGGGCAAGACAGGCCGCATGAAAGGCACCGGTAGCGCCTGCGCTCACCGTGATCTCGGTTTCCGGATCAGCCTGAATCTCGTTGTCCCGCGAAAGCTTGAGAGCCAATGCCGCCCGCAGCTCGGGCAACCCGTCAAAGCGAGAATAGGTATTCTTGCCAATGGCCATCGCATCTGCCGCGGCCTTGAGCACGAGAGAGGGAACAGGCGTATCGCACACACCTTGTGCCAGGTTGAGCCCTCCAGCCGCCACGCAGGCCTGGGTCATCGCACGGATTTCAGAATGGCCTAACTCCGCCATTCGTTGATTGATCTT
>DATIGH010000133.1:0-16695 GCA_035454845.1 Nitrospira sp. | reverse complement strand
GTCGGTCTCGTGGCAGCCAGTCGATCACAGATGGCCAAGAGTGCCTTGGAGAAAGGCTCGAATTCGGTCGCTGGAATGGATTGCGCTCCTAAGGCGACGCCCATCGCTGCGGTCACTCCAATGGCCGGCGCCCCCCGTACCTTCAGCTCGTGAATGGCGACGGCCACCGACTCCACATCCCGGCAGTCGACAAACGCCACCGTTTCCGGAAGACGGCTCTGATCGAGGAGGCGCACGGCTCCCTCGTGCCATTGAACGGTCGGAACCATGATTGACACTTGTAGCGGGATTGACGTGGTCAGCGCAAGAGGAGCGATGGCAAGAATGGTTATGGGAAAAGAGCGAAAGGGTTATCGACTGTTGGCTCGTTTCACCGGCGAGACCAGGGTCAACGGTTTTGGCTCCGGCACCTCCTGATCGAGTTTGGCCAGCTCGCGCTCCAGCATGGCTCGAATAAACCCACTGGTCGTATAGCCCTGTTGCTTCAGACCGTCCAGCCGAGTTTTCAAATCCGTCGGCAACTGAATGACAATACGTACGAGCTTAGCCATGGCAGACTGCTCCAAGGGCGGATTCGGGTCCTTTGATTGCACGCGCTATGCCTTGCTCGCACGGAGACGACCGGTGAATAGAATTAAGCACTTAGAGAGAAAATGATGAGCCTTCGCACATCATTTGCCTATTTTCGTCTGTACTTGCCCCGAAATTGTACAACATGCTGTTTTAGCCCCTTATTCCCTCCAGCGGTTGATCAACCGTTCCCAATTCGAGTGCTCGCAGGCCCAAAGACAGCGGGGAAAGGGGACGCGTTGCGCCTGCTGCTCGCTCATCCGGTGAACGTGCACACCAGGCGCCGAGCACCTTGCGGTGACCCAAATTCCCCCGTCTCTGTCGGTTCGATAGAGCGATATTCCCCGGTCGGCATAGGCCTGCACCACGGAGGATGCGGGGTGTCCATAGGCATTGTGCCGTCCGACCGAGATGACCGCATATCGTGGACTCACCCGTTCCAACCAGTCGCGATTGAAAGAGCTTGCCGCACCATGATGCGGCACTTTCACCACCTCCACCGATGCCCCATGGTCCTCCGAGCTCATGCGTCTCAGCGCTTCTGCTTCAACATCGGCCGCAAAGAGAAAGTTGTGAAGACCGCACGTGATCTCCGTGACGATCGACCGGTTGTTGAGCGTATGCCCTTCCTGTCCGCGGCTTCCTCGCCATTGACCGAGCCCCATGACCTCTGGTGGATTCAAGACCTCGAGCCGACATTTGCCGAGGCTGATCGCATCTTGGCGTGACCGCGCGATGTGCTCACTCAAACCTCGTTCCGCCAACGCCTTCTGAAGACGCTGATAGAATGGCTCTCCCCGCACATCACCGGTGCCCCAAAAATGCCGCACGGTAAAATGCCGCAGCACGTAGGCCAGCCCGCCGACATGATCAAGTTGCGGATGTGTCGCAATGACATAATCGATCGCCCGGATGCCGCGGTTCCAGAGATACGGCGCGACGACCCCGCGGCCCATATCGAACCGCTCGTAGCTGGCGCCACCGTCGATCAGGATGACCTCACCGCCCGGCAGTTCCAGCACCGCACTGTCGCCCTGCGAAACATCAAGAAAGGTAATGCGGAATCGGTCGCCGTCCAGCAGAAATCTTGGCGACCACGTCCACCAACAGAACAACAGAACAAGGCCGGCGCTCGTAATCCAGACTGTCCGCCGACGATCGGATCCAACCCACATTGCCCCAAGACATCCGTAAAACGCCAGCACGGTTGGAAGCGAGGGAGCAGCCAGGTGCCACTCGCCGCCGGGAAGCCGTGAAATGCTGTGAAGGACGGAGATAAAACCGTCCATCGACCATTGGATCGCAGAGGCAAACGGAAGGCCGCCTCCCTCCGCGTGGCCCCGCCCGAGGGCCGCGAGCAATCCCATGGGCACCAGCACTCCGCCCATCAGCGGCACGGCGACCAAATTGGTTACCAGCCCTAACCACGAGACCTGGTTGAAGTAGAATGCGACCAAGGGAAGGGTCGTCACCGTGACGAGGGCGCTCATGGTAAGAGCTTCAACGCCCCATCGCTTCGCCCTCGAGAGCCTGGACGGAGGGATGAGATCCTCCTTCTCTGGAGGGACGGCCGATCGCGACAGCTGCCAGGCGACGGCGCAGACGGAGAGAAAGGAGAGCTGAAACGAAATGTCAGAAATGGCTTGAGGGTCGTGCAGCACGATGGCCAAGGCGGCGGCAGCGAGCGCGTGAAACATGCGCTGTTCACACCCCAACCATTTTGCCAGTAGCGCGACCAGGACCATGAGGAGCGACCTTACGGTCGCCACTTCCGCGCCCGCCAGACAGGCATAGGCACTTGCAGGAATGACGGTCGCAGCGGCCGCAAGTCTCGTCGGGGTAATCCAGCGGGACAATTGCAGCAGCCACGGCGCCGGAAGCCACAAGAGGCCATGTTTAATCCCGGTGAATGCGAGCATGGCGACCAATCCGAGATGGCTTCCCGAAATCGACAAGAGATGAACAGTGCCGGTGATCATGAACTGATCCCGTACATCGGGATCCAGGTATCCACGCTCTCCGATCACAACGCCGAGGAATAGGCCCAGCGCAGGCTGCTGCAGGCTATGAAGTGCCGACAGTCGGATGGCATCCCGCCATCGATCGAATTGGTTCCAGATGCTCCAGCGTCGGCTGTCGCGTCCCGATTCCAGGACTTCGACCGCTTCAAGGCCGTTGACCGTCGCCACGGCCTCGATGCCTTGCCGCTCGAGGTACGCGGCATAATCAAACCCGCCGGGATTCAGCGAGCCCGCAGGCGCACGCAATCTGGCTCGGATGCCGATCCGGTCCCCCTGGAACAGACGTCGATCCGCCTCGCGCCACGTCAGCCGGACGATGCGCGGGCGTCCGCCCTGTTCTGCGTCACACCGGACGACGGTCGTCATTCGACCAGGGGAATATTGGACGGGAGCGATCACCCGTCCGATACAGGATTGAAACACTGCGGTTGAAGGCTCATGAAATGCCTGCTCCACGCGTCCTTCAACGGCCAAGAACCAGTACACGACGCCGCAAAGCACTGACCCGAAAAACGCCGTCGCCGCCACGGCGGCGATGCGTCTGCCGGCTTCTGCGAGGGTAAGCGCAGCTGCCAGCACGCACAGAAGCAGCGAAATGGACAGCGGATAGTAGGAAATGAGTGAGCCCAAGGCGAGGCCGCCGATGAAGGCGAGCGTAAGGAATGGGAGCATCGCTTCCGTCCCTTGGTGGTCGTGAGATGTGACTGTGCTGAAAGCTAACTGAGGTGGGCCGTGACGATTCGTGCCAACCGATCGGCCTCTTCACGGATGAGACTGTCGTGTTCGCCTTCAACCATAATTCGCAACAAGGGTTCCGTGCCAGAATAGCGGACGAGGACGCGGCCGCTGCCATTGAACCGGCGCTCGCTTTCGGCAATCGCCTGCTGCAGATCGGGAAGGCTGTCTAAAGTGGGTTTCTTGGAGACCTTGACGTTGAGCAACACTTGAGGAACCGACGTCATGACCTTCGCTAATTCGGAGAGCGGTTGCTGGGCGCGTTTCATCAGCGAGAGGACTTGCAGCGCAGAAATGAGCCCATCGCCGGTCGTGTTGTGATCCCAAAAGATGAAATGACCGGACTGCTCCCCGCCGAAGTTGTATCCATCCGCGAGCATTCGCTCGAGCAAATACCGATCGCCCACAGCGGTCCGTATGAGCGTGATCCCTGCCCGGTTCAACGCCAGTTCCAAGCCGAAATTGCTCATCACGGTACCCACCACTGTCTGTTTGGCCAGGAGGCCTTGACGATGCAGGTCGAGGCCGAGCGCCGCCATAACGTGGTCGCCGTTGATGAGGTTGCCCTGTTCGCAGACAAACAGGGCACGGTCCGCATCACCATCGAGAGCAATGCCCAGGTCTGCTCCATGTTCTTTCACAGCGCGCTGAAGCAGCGCGGGATCGACGGCACCGCAGCCTGCATTGATGTTCATGCCATCCGGCTTGTTGCCGATCACGTCGACCTTGGCCCCGAGTTCGCGCAGCACCGTCGGGGCGACTTTGTACGCTGCACCGTTGGCGCAGTCGACCACGAGTTTGATGCCCTGAAAATCCAAGTCCCTGGGCAGCGACCGCTTGACGAATTCAATATAGCGTCCTTCCGCGTCGTCAATGCGGAAGGCCTTGCCAATGGCGTCGGCCGTGGGGCGAAGATGCGCGATCTCATTCGAGACGATCAATTGTTCGATTCTCGCTTCGATTTCGTCGGGCAACTTGAGACCATCATTCGAGAAGAATTTGATGCCGTTGTCCTGGTAAGGATTATGCGATGCGGAGATCATCACCCCGGCATCCGCGCGCAGACTTCTTGCCAGAAAGGCGATCGCGGGCGTCGGCATTGGACCCACCAGGAGCACATCCACGCCCATTGAGCAGATGCCCGACATCAAGGCCGCTTCCAGCATATACCCGGAGACCCGCGTATCCTTCCCGATCACGATCTGATGCCGTCCGGCTCTCCGCATAAAAATGTGGGCGGCCGCGCGCCCCAGCTGCATGGCCGTTTCGCTGGTCATCGGCTCCAAGTTGGCTGTGCCCCGAACCCCGTCAGTGCCGAAGAGTTTACGCATGTTGTTCTCGTGCGGTTGTTCGCATCCGACGCGCAACGGCGTCGGCGACGCTGACGACATCCCTCATCGGCCCCACGTCATGGACGCGGAGAATCCTCGCCCCCTGTTGCACGGCCAAGGCGATGACGGCCGCCGTCCCCCAGGCACGTGCGTCGACCGATTGATGGGTCAGCTGACCGATAAATCCCTTTCTCGACGGACCGACCAGAAGGGGAAATCCCAGTTCCGTGAAGGCGTGGAGATTCGCAAGAAGGTCCAGATTATGGGTCAACGTTTTACCAAACCCGATGCCAGGATCAAGCACAATCCGATCCCGTTCTATCCCATGGTCCATCGCAAAGCGCGACCGCTCAGCCAAAAATTGTGCGACGTCCCCGACCACGTCATCGTAATGCGGTGCCTGCTGCATGGTTTCAGGAATGCCTTGCATGTGCATCACGACGAGACCGGCACCAGCTTCCGCCACGACATCCACCATAGCCCTGTCGCCACGCAAGGCGGTGACGTCGTTGACCATGACGGCACCGGCATCCAGCGCGGCCCTCGCCACCTCGGCTTTCGATGTATCGACGGAGATTGGAACGGACACCGCCCTGGCAACAGCGGTAACGACAGGAAGAAGACGCCGCCGCTCTTCGTGTCCGTCGACCGGAAGCGCTCCGGGTCTGGTCGATTCGGCACCGATATCCAAGAGATCGGCGCCTTCCGCGACCAACCGCAAGGCATGCGCCACCGCACGCTGAGGATCGTAATATTGTCCCCCGTCAAAGAAGGAATCCGGGGTGACGTTGACGATGCCCATGACCAAGGGACGATCGAGTTCTAGATGCTGTTTTCTCAGGTGGAGATCCATCCGAACGGCCCTGTCTCACCTGCTAGGCACTGTATCTCTGTTGTGATGAAGATACAATGCTGTATCCTGCATGAGACGGATGTTGTTTTCCAATAACGCGAAAGAGGCGGTTCCCGCCTCTTTCGTTGAGTCGACGTCTGATCCTTTGCAACTCCAGTGCCCTGAAGTCGCAGCGTCTGTAGCAAGTTAGGCAGGCACGGTCTGCGAGGAATTCTGCATCAGGATCTGATCGATCTCCGGCGCATCGAGCACTTCCTTTTCGAGGAGGGCTTCCGCCAGAGCCTTAAGGCTTCTCATGTGTTCGGTAAGGAGCCGCTTCGCGCGTTCGTAATTTTCCGTGACGAGACGCTTGATCTCAAGATCGATCTCCAGCGCGACTTGATCACTGAAGTCCCGCTTGGTGGTCAGTTCCCGTCCAAGGAAAATCTCCTCTTCCTTTCGGCCGAACGTCAACGGGCCGAGCTTCTCGCTCATGCCCCATTCACACACCATCTTTCTTGCGAGATCCGTCGCGCGTTCGATGTCGTTCCCCGCACCGGTGGTGATGTGCTTTAACACCAGCTCCTCAGCGACACGTCCGCCCATGAGAATCGCAAGGTTGTTGTACAGGAATTCTTTCGAGTAATTGTGCCGATCGTCGGTCGGCAGCTGCATCGTGACGCCCAACGCTCTCCCCCGAGGAATGATCGTCACCTTGTGCACCGGATCGGTGCCGGGCAGCAGCTTGGCCATCAAGGCATGCCCTGCCTCGTGATAGGCCGTCGTGCGTTTTTCTTCATCGGTCAAGATCATGCTCTTGCGTTCGGCGCCCATCAGGACCTTGTCCTTGGCCATCTCGAAATCAATGACTTCCACTTCCTTTTTGTTTTGACGCGCCGCCCACAGCGCCGCTTCGTTCACGAGATTTTCGAGATCGGCCCCTGAGAAGCCAGGCGTGCCGCGCGCGATTTTTTCGAGTTCGACGTTGGCCGCAATCGGGACCTTCTTGGTGTGCACCTTGAGAATTTCAGAGCGGCCGCGCAAATCCGGCCGATTGACCACGACTTGACGATCAAAACGTCCCGGTCTCAGCAATGCGGGATCAAGCACGTCCGGACGGTTGGTCGCTGCGATCAGGATGACGCCTTCAGTGGTATCGAACCCGTCCATTTCCACGAGCAACTGATTGAGCGTCTGTTCACGCTCATCGTGTCCGCCGCCCAAACCGGCGCCGCGCAAACGGCCGACGGCATCGATTTCATCGATGAAGATGATGCAGGGCGCATGTTTCTTCCCCTGCTCGAAGAGATCGCGCACCCGGGAAGCGCCGACGCCGACGAACATTTCGACAAAATCAGAGCCGCTGATGCTGAAGAATGGCACACCGGCCTCTCCGGCGATGGCTTTGGCCAACAGTGTCTTGCCGGTTCCCGGTGGTCCGACGATCAGTACCCCTTTCGGGATGCGGCCGCCGAGTTTCTGGAACTTGCGGGGGTCTTTTAAAAATTCGATGATTTCGAGCACCTCTTCCTTGGCCTCGTCGATGCCGGCCACGTCGGAAAAGGTCACCTTCTTGCGCTCCTCGGTCAGCATGCGCGCCCGGCTCTTGCCGAACGACAGAGCCTTGTTGCCACCGATCTGCATTTGTCGCATCAAGAAAAACCACAGGCCCAGGAAGAGGACAAACGGTCCCCATGTGACGAGGAACGTGATGTACCACGGGCTCTCATCGGGCGGCTTGGCCTCGATTTGCACGCCCTTCTCGCGCAGCACTTTGACGAAATCTGGATATTCGGCGGTGAACGTGCGGATGCGGGTCTTGTCCTTTAGAACCGCACTGACATGGTTGGATTTGATGATGACTTTTTCAATGTCCCCTTTATCGAGCTTCGCCATGAAGTCGCTGAAAATGACTTCCTCTTCCGGCGCGTGGGTCGGCACGCTGAACAAATTGAAAAGCAGGATCATGAACAGGCCGACGACGACCCAAAAGAGCAGATTCTTGGCCCTTGAATTCATCCACCTCTCCTTGTGGCAGGTCCCATCAACTCGCCTTGAAATCCGCGAGCTTGAGTGATGTTACCACAGGCCTCTTCATGCTGACAACCGTCGCATTGATCCTTTATTCCTGCTCGCCTTCCACATCAAGCACCGCCAGATAAGGAAGGTTCCGGTATTTTTGTTGATAATCAAGCCCGTACCCTACCACATATTTATTCGGAATCTTAAA
The DNA here is from genome assembly GCA_035454845.1 of Nitrospira sp. Taxonomy (GTDB): domain Bacteria; phylum Nitrospirota; class Nitrospiria; order Nitrospirales; family Nitrospiraceae; genus Nitrospira_C. Next base: position 8,976 of record DATIGH010000133.1, on the reverse strand, counting down.
ACCAATGTACTCGAGCGACACGTCGATGGTTCGCCGCTCCGGCTTGCTCAGAAGGGTGCACACTTTGACCGACCTTGGCTTGTGTTTGGTCAGGGTCTTGATCAAATACTGGACGGTCAGGCCGGAGTCGACAATGTCCTCGACCAGCAACACATCCTTCCCCTTGATGTCCTCGGTCAACTCGGTGATCACTTTGACCTGTCCAGACGTCTTCGATTGGCCGCCGTAACTGGTCACGATCAAAAAATCCACCCGCAACGGAATCCTGATGGCCCGAGCCAGATCCGCATAAAATGCGTAAGCGCCTTTCAGGACGCCGATCAGCACCAGATCTTTACCCGTGTAGTCATTCGCGATCTGTTTGCCAAGCTCTTTGATGCGCGCACGCATTTCCTCCTGCGTCACGATCGGCCGTCCGAATATTCGCTCCATGCCTACTCGGCTCCTTCGCGCTGTGCAGTTGAGTGCACTGTGGCGACGAGACAGCGGGACGTGCCCTTGCGCGTCACAAACCGTTCATCCGGGCGTCGTCCGACAACCCACAGAATACCTTCGGGTGCGGCCAGGAGTGGAATTCGCGTGCGTTCTTCCCGACTCAGCTTCAGATCGGTGAAGTAATCCTGTAACTTTTTACTTTTTCCGCCCATGCCTAGCGGGTGAATGCGATCCCCGGCCTGCCACGCCCTCAGCACAAGTGGCGCTGACACCCGAGCGGCGTCAAACACCGCGCATTCGCGAGTTCTCTGCGCGAGATACGGTTCAGCCGCCTGTCTGGTCATCTCTTGTACATGAATTTCCTGTCCGGTGCCAGGTCAATACACGCTGGAGGGAACGAACAGGGTGACCGGCTCTCCGACCTCAGCGGTGGATCGATGAGCCGCTGCCTGTCCATCGCGCCGCATAACGAGTATCCGGTCTCGGTCTTTGATCACATCGGCCCTGCGAACCGACAGCCGTTTACCCTTGGATCGGCCCGACACAAAGCGCAGCACATTCTCCACGGCGCGCAGACTGGGGGATCGCTGTCCGGGATCTGTACATTGGAGGATGTAGCGCACGAGACGACGCTTGAGCGCATCGGGAAGGACTGCCAAGGCACGGCCCTCGAATCTCTGAGCTCCCCTGCCATCCACCATGACCAGCGATCGGTACAAGCCGTCCACGACCTGCCCGAGATAGTCATCATCGGTTCGCAGGACATCCGCCTGCCGTTCCAACAAACGCACGATTCCGGGCGTGATGTCTTCCATCACCGGCAGCAGGTCGCGTCGCACGCGGTTGCGCCGGTAGAGTCCCGTCAGGTTTGAGCTGTCCTGCCGGTACGACAGTCCCTCGTGCTTGAGATAGGCGAGAACGTCATCGCGCGTCGTCTTGAGTAACGGACGGACGATGAGCTGCTCTCTGATAAACGGCATGCCGGCCAGTCCGGTGAGCCCTGCACCTCGTAACATCCACATCAGCATGGTTTCGGCCTGATCGTTGGCCGTGTGACCGGTGACGATTCGATCGGCGCGGATTTCATGGGCCAGCGATTTCATCGCTTCATAGCGCGCCCACCGTGCCAGCATCTGCAGCGACGAGACTCCCCGTTGCCTCGAAAGGACGGGCCGTCTGACGATCAACGGGATGTTGCGGGCCCGGCAGAATGACGAAACGAAGGCCTCGTCGCCGTCGGATTCGCTGCCGCGTAATCCATAGTTGAAATGGACCGCCGTCAATCCGAGCCGCCAGGACGGCGCGAGCGTCGCCAGCAGCGATAAGAGCGCGACGGAATCCGGTCCCCCGGACACAGCGACCAGCAGGTGGTCGCCGGGGCTGAACAGCTGCCGATCCTTGATGGTCCGGACGATCCGGTTCAGCAACGCCGGCCTCCGTCTGGCTGTCTCGGTCGTCATGACTGGCGGAGCCCTTCCGCATGGCGACGAAGACTGGCTTTGGCACGGTCGACGTCGCGAGCAATCTGTGCAGCAAGTTCCCGCGCCGATGGGAAGACGTGGTCTCCTCGCAAGCGCTCGATAAATTCGACGGCCATCACCTTGCCGTAGAGGTTGTCGCGGTGGTCCAAGAGATTGACCTCGATCAGGCGCTCACCGGCTCCGAAGGTCGGCCGGCTGCCGATATAGGCGATGGCATCGAAACGCATGGCATCATAAGAAGCCTGAGCGGCGTAGACACCGTCCGGCGGCATAACCCGTTCGGGCGGAATACGCAGATTCGCTGTGGGCCACCCGAGCGCTTGTCCCTGCTGCAATCCCGCCACGACCATACCCGCGATGCCGTAGGCTCGGCCGAGCAATACCGCCGCCTCTTCCATGTGTCCCGCCTGAATGAGATTGCGGATTCTGGTGGAGCTGACCACTCCGCCGTTCAACACCACGGGAGGCACCGCATGCACGGCGAATCCCAGCGCCATTCCGAATCGTTGCAAGTCGGCAATCCGTCCGGCGCGGCCTTTCCCGAACGCAAAATGCTCGCCGACATACAGCTCTGCAACCCTGAGATGACGATGCAAGACGATATCTGCAAACTCCTCCGGAGTCATGGCCGCCAACGCCGTGGTGAACTCGAGGAATACGACTTCATCGACACCAGCGGCCTCAAAGCGTTGCAGCTTTTCCTCAGGGCTCGTGAGAAATCTTAACTCCACCTGCGGCGCCAGCACCCTGACCGGATGGGGATCAAAGGTCAACACCATCGCCGCGCCCTCAATTTCGCGGGCCCGCGCCACGACGGTTTGTAGCAATACATGATGGCCGCGATGATGACCGTCGAAGTTTCCGATGGTGACCACCGGATGCGGTCTCGACCGGACATCGCCCAAGCCGCGCGTCACCGTAAAAGGCATCGTCAGTTGAGGCTGCGCGCTGCGTCTTTGGCGAAGTACGTCACGATGAGGTCTGCTCCGGCACGCTTGATGGCCAAGAGCGATTCCAGCATGGCGCGCGACTCGTCCAGCCACCCTGCCTTTCCGGCCGCTTTGATCATGCTGTATTCACCGCTCACCTGATAGGCCGCAACTGGCAGGCTTGTGTGTGCTCGGGCGGCGGCGATGACATCGAGATACGGCAGCGCGGGTTTGACCATTACAATGTCGGCGCCTTCCTCCACATCGAGCGCGATTTCCCGGAGCGCTTCTCGGCGGTTCGCCGGATCCATCTGGTAGGACTGCCGATCACCGAACTGGGGCGCGGATCCGGCGGCGTCCCGGAACGGCGCATAGAAACACGAGGCGAACTTGGCGGCGTATGCCATGATCGGCAGGTCCGGATAACCGGACCGGTCCAATTCGGATCTGATGGCCGCCACCCGCCCGTCCATCATATCGGAGGGTGCCACCATGTCTGCACCCGATTCGGCATGGGTCCTCGCCATGGCACGCAGACATTCGAGTGTTTCGTCATTCAGGATCCGGCCGTCCTTGACGATGCCGCAATGGCCGTGACTCGTGTACTCGTCAATGCAGACATCCGTGATTACCAGCAGGCCGGGGACCTGGTCTTTGACGGCTTTGACCGCCCGCTGGACGATCCCGTTGGGATCGTAACCCGACGTGCCCCGCTCGTCTTTGTGATCGGGAATCCCGAAGAGCATGATCGCCGGAATGCCCAGTCCGGCCACCTCGCCGGCTTCCTTGACCAGCAGATCGATCGACAGCCTAAACTGCCCGGGCATGGAGGCGATCTCTCGCCGCTGATCCCTCCCTTCCATCACGAACAGAGGATAGATTAAATCGGAAGCCGAGAGACGCGTTTCCCGCACCATGCGGCGAAACGCTTCGTGCTGGCGGAGCCGTCGGAGTCGTTGGATGGGGTAGGCCATCGCTTATTTCCTCGGCAGATTCGTCAAGAATACCACCAAGTCACGCACCGAAATCATCCCGACGAGTTTTCCATCGCGCGCCACACCCAAATGGCGCACGTGCGCCTGCGCCATCAGATCGTTGGCATCCAACAGCGTCTTGTTCTCCTCGATCGTCAGAATAGGCGCGGACATGATCTGCTCGACGGTGGTCTTGTTCGGATCGCTGCCGGACGCGACGATCCGACGCATCATATCCGTATCCGTGAGAATCCCGATGATGTCTTTCTGATTCGTGACGAACAAACTGCCGATGCCGCGGTCGCGCATGATGCGCGCCGCAGCCTGTGCGGTCGTGTCGCGTTCGACGGTCACGAATTTTTCCTTGGGGACCATAAATGATTTCACTGGAACCATGAAGACCTCCTCTAGCTGGTGTGGACGTCGACGCGGCTACCGCGATGCGGGGACGGCCACGCGAGCCCCTTCACTGTAGAATCGCACAATGGCATGTGCCAAGGCCGGCACCGTATTTTCCCCTGGCATGATCGTGACCGGTAATCCATGCTCCTCTGCCGTGCGGGCGGTGATCGGTCCGATGCAGGCCACCGTCGTCTTCGCCCCCACCCGGCGCGCTTCCGCCGCGCCGCCGATCAACTCGACGAAGTTCGAGACGGTGGAGGAACTGGTAAACGTGACCACGTCGATCGCTCCCGCTTGAATCTGTTCCTTGAGGCGGCTCAAGCCGGATTCCGGCAACACCGTCCTATATACCGGCACGACGTCTACCGTCGCTCCCTTGATCCGCAACTGTTCCGGGAGCATCTCTCGGGCAACTTCCGCCCGCGGGATCAGGATGTTCACGCCACGGAGATTTTGCTGGTTCATCGCCGCAACCATGCCCTCAGCCTGAAATTCGGATGGGATCAGATCGGCGGTCAACCCGTATCGAGCCAATTCCTCGGCCGTCCGGGGGCCAATCGCTCCGATCTGCAGATGGGCGAGCGCACGCACGTCTTTGCGAGCGTGCTTCAACCGGTCCATGAACGGCGCAATGCCGTTGACGCTCGTAAAGATGAGCCATGAATAGCCGCTGAGCCTCCCCAACGCCTGGTCCAGGGCTTCCCAGCTGGGAGGCGGCACGATCTTGATGGTTGGCGCCGTGATTGCCTCCGCTCCAAAGACGGACAAGAGCCGGGCGAATTCCGCCGCCTGTTCACGGGGCCGGGTGAGCACGATCCGCTTGCCGAACAGCGGCCGCTTCTCGAACCAGTTCAGCTGGTCCCGCAACTTCACGACCTCGCCCACCACAATGACGGTCGGCGGTTCCATTGCCGCCTGTGTCGTCTTGACGACGATGTCTCGCAATGTGCCGATGATGGTTCGCTGCTCTGATCTCGTGCCCCACCGTATCGCAGCCACCGGCGTGTCTTCCGCTCGTCCCTCTTCGAGCAAGCGCGAGATGATCATCGGCAGCGTTTTCATCCCCATCATGAAGACCAGGGTCCCTGAGGTAGCCGCCAGCTTCGGCCAATCGATGACTGTCGTGCGTTTGGAAGGATCTTCATGGCCGGTCACGACCGTCATGGTCGAGGCCAAGGTGCGATGAGTCACCGGAATGCCCGCGTACGCCGGAACGGCAACCGCCGCGGTCACGCCAGGCACGATTTCGAATGGCACGCCAGCCGCCGCAACGGCTTCGGCTTCTTCACCGCCGCGTCCAAAAACAAAAGGATCGCCGCCTTTCAATCGCACCACTACTTGTCCGGCCTGTGCACGTTCGATCAGCAATCGATTGATTTCCGTCTGGTCCTGATACTGCCCGCGGCCGCGCCGGCCGACGTACACGCGCTCCGCATGCGACGGCGCATGGTCCAATAATGCCGGATTCGCGAGGTAATCGTACAGCACGATGTCAGCCTGCTCAAGGCATTCCTTGCCTTTGATGGTCAACAGACCTGGATCGCCAGGCCCTGCACCGACGAGATAGACGATGCCGCGACGCGTGGTGGTCATAAAGCGGTTCCATAAATCGCCTGGAGAATTCTGTCACCTCCCTGCGCGAGCAACCGCTCCGCCAGTTGGATGCCCATCGAACGCGGATCATCAACGGTGCCTTTGACCTGGTCGCGGATGACGGTCTTGCCGTCTACACTGGCTACCAGCCCGTCCAGCACGAGCTCCGACCCCATGATTGTTGCATGCGCGGCAATCGGCACCTGACAGCCTCCCTGCAACCGATGCAACAAGGCGCGCTCGGCCATGACCATCGTGCGCGTGGGTGCATGCTCGAGCCCGCACAGCAGATTTCGAACGAACGCATCGTCTCGTCTGCCTTCTATGCCCAATGCGCCCTGACCGATGGCCGGCAAACTGATGCCGGGCGACAGATACTCGGCGATGTCTTTCTCCCACCCTAACCGACGCAATCCCGCCGCAGCCAGCACAATGGCATCGAAGTGACCATCTCGCAGTTTTCGTAAGCGCGTATCAAGATTGCCGCGCAGCATGCTGATCGACAGGTCCGGCCTCGCCTGGAGCAGCTGGGCCTGCCGCCTGAGGCTGCTCGTCCCGACCCGTGCTCCATGAGGGAGGTCTTTGAACCGCGTTCCATCACGACTGACCAAGGCATCGCGTGCATCCTCGCGAGATGGGATGCAAAGCAGGTCCAATCCGGGCGGCAACTCGGTCGGCACGTCCTTCATGCTATGAACGGCCAAATCTATCTCGCCGGATAAGAGCGCTTCTTCGATTTCTTTGACGAACAGCCCCTTGCCGCCAATTTTGGCCAACGGCACGTCCAGGATCTTGTCGCCGGAGGTCTGGATCCGGCGCAGCGTGACATTCACGTGTGGGGCGAGTTCCCGGATGCGGGCCTGGACCCACTCGCTCTGATGAACCGCCAACTTGCTGCCGCGTGTTCCCAGAACCAGCGTTGACCGCTCTTGCATCAAGCCGGTCATGTCAGCGCTTCGCATCGGACTCCGGAGGATAGACGAGCGGAACATGACGGGACCCGGGAAGCTTTTCGTCCGCCGACATGGAGGGTGCCGGGCTCATCGCGGCCGATGGAGGTGCACTGCTCGAAGCCGGCTGGGTGATCAAACTGCGATAAGAAGACGAGACAAGGAGATAGCTGATCAGCCCCAACACGGAGAGAAGATAGACCAGCACATCCCATCGAAATCCGCCCTTCACCCGATAGTCATAGCCGCACGAAGGGCAATCGGGAAGCGGATCATGTCCCAAATACGCCTTCCGACATTTGGGACACGTGAAGAGCTTCGGGCCTTTTCCTGCCAGCGCCATGACCTCTCCTGCGTCATCACCTGGGCTTGTTCGCGCCCGTTCTCGTCGGCGGAGCCTCGATCTCCGCCTCCTCGGTGCCGGCACTCGCCTCGCCGAGGTTGAAAAAGCGCCTGGCGGCCTCCACAAACGCTGCGCCGTCCGCGGAGGCCACCTCGGATTTCAGCGTCACCATCGTATTATGGATCAGCTTGTTCACAATCGACGACGCCATGGCTTCGACAAGCGCACGTTCCTGAGGTGGAAGGTGCGTAAGACGTCCCAACGCCTTCTCGAGTTCGGCCCGCTTGATGTCCTCCACCCGAGTCTTGAGCGCGACAATGGTCGGCGTGACCTCCAAGGATTTAAGCCATTGCCGGACCGTCTCGACTTCCTCGATGACCATGTGCTCGGCCCGTTCGGCCTCTTGCAAGCGCTCTCCACGATTCTGTTCGACCCGGGATTCGAGATCGTCGATATCGAAGAGGAACGCATTGTCGACATGGCGGACGGCTGGATCGATATTGCGCGGGACCGAAATGTCGATCAAAAACATCGGCCGGTTCATGCGCTGCCTGACCGCGCGCTGCACGTCGTCGCTCCCGATGAGATAATGTGCGGCCCCGGTCGAGACCAGGACAATGTCGGCGTTTGCCATTTCTTCTCGAACTTGTTCGAAGGAAACGGCCGTCCCATTGAACCGATCAGCCAGCGCCACCGCATGTTGCGGCGTTCTGGTGGTGACACGAACATGCCGCGCGCCGCTGGCAATGAAATGTCGCGCCGCCAGCTTGGCCATTTCACCGGCACCGACCAGCAACACGGTCTTGTCGCGCAAATCGGAGAAGATCTTTCTTGCCAACTCCACGGCGGCGTAGCTGACCGATACTGCGGTTTCGGCGATCTTGGTGTCCGTCCTCACGCGTTTTGCGACGGAAATAGCCTTCTTGACCACCTTGTTCAGGATCAGGCCGGTCGTCTTGTGCGTGAGCGCCATTTCAAACGCGTCTTTGACCTGCCCGAGAATCTGTGATTCGCCGACCACCATGGAATCCAGACTGCAGGCCACGCGGAACAAGTGCGTGATGGCTCGATCACCGGTCTGCCAATATAAATGGGGAGTCAGTTGCTCAGAGGAGACGGATAAGTGTGCATCAGCGAGAAATTCCTGGATACGGCTATAGCCACCCTCGAGTTCCTCCACCACGGCATAGACTTCCACGCGGTTGCAAGTCGACAACAGCATGCCTTCTTTGATCCCGGAATACCCGCAGAGCCTGTTGAGCGCCTCCCCCAGCCGGCTCTCAGGAACGGCAAGCTTTTCCCGGATCTCCACCGGTGCGGTCTTGTGGCTGAGTCCGACGACGACAATATGCATATAAGACTCGAACCCCTAACTTGAGTATCTTGCCCGAGGCGTAAACAAGCTCACCCACCCATCGCCTGTCGGAACAGGCGTTCACCCAAGCCGTACCCTGAGGGTCTGAGCGATGCGAGAACGCAGCTCGGTGAGACGCGCGTCTCGGCGCGCGGGGGCCGGGTGGGTGAGCATGTAAGCTTTGGCATCGTCCTCATGACACCGACCCGAAGCTCTTGATCGCAACCCCGACCAGAGTGAGCACAACACCGGCAAACCCAATGATGGTCAAATAAGCGGCGCGCTTGGCCCGCCACCCCACGGTGAGCCGGCCCACCAGGACGACGAAGTAAAACAGCCAGGTGACCAATGCCCAGGTTTGTTCGGGATTCCAGTTCACGTAGCTCCCGCGGGCAAATTCGGCCGAAATGGCGCCGGTGATGATCCCGAGAGTGAGGAGCGGAAAGCCCAGTACAATGGACTGTTGATTCAGATCGTCGAGAAAGTCCAAGGCCGGCAATTTCGAATACAGGACG
>DATIGH010000132.1:0-3435 GCA_035454845.1 Nitrospira sp. | reverse complement strand
ATTTGTCGCTGGACGCGTTGGGCATCCAGCACCTCCAGCAGGCTCGCCGCGCCTTGCTGGAAGCTGAATTTGGCGATCCGCAGTGCCTCTTCCGCCTGACGCAACAGCCCTTTCTCCATCACTTCAATCAATTTCGCGGTGGTCTGTGCGTCCTGATAATACTGATTGATTTGTCTCAACAGTTCATTGCGCATGCGAAGAAGCTCTGCTTCTTCCTTGCGCTTGACACCCAGCGATCCGGCGATCTCGCCCTGCCGCTGGTACCACAGTGGCGCCGGAACGCTGAGACCAACATCGAAGCCTTCGCGACCATACTCACGGGTATAGCTCGTATTGAGGCTCACGTTCGGTACGCGGTTTTGTCGCTCGAACTCCACCGTACGGTCGGCTTGGTCGATGGATCGGGCCAGTCGTTGAATCGACGGGTGTTCCTGCATAGACCGCACCGTCAAACGCCCGAGATCCAAGCCGACTGGGTAGACGAGGAAATCCCCCGTCACCATGTAGTTCGGACCGAGTCCGCCGGCGGTCAGCGTATCGAGGATCACCCGGTTGACGCGGACGGTATTTTCGCCGCGCGTTACGGCCTGGTTGGCCTTCAGGACCTCTACTTCGGCCTTGATGAGGTCGAACTGAGGCGCTTCTCCGAGCCGGACCCTTACCCCGACCACGCGCCGCACATCTTCGACGATACTCAGGTTATTCTTGGCCAGTTCCAAATCGCGTTGTGCGAGGAGCAGGTCGTAGAAGGCCACCTTGACGTCTGCGCTCAAATTCAGGCGAGTTTCGACCAATCCTACTGAAGCGCCGGCAAGGCCCGCCTCTGCGGCCCGCTGACGGGCGGCCCGTTTGGCCGGCCATTCGAGCGGCTGACTCAACCCGGCCATGTATTCAGTGGCCGATGATGGGATATCCCCTGCCAGGGGGCCGGCATCCCGCAGATACCCTCGGCCGCCGTCTCCGTGAACCGTTGGATTGGGATAGGCGCCGGCCGCTGTGCGCTGTCCGGTGCTTTGATCGATCACCGCCATCGCACCCGCAATCATCGGATTGCGCTCCATAGCCAATCCGATAATCTCGGGGAGTGCATAGGTAGGCGAGGCCGTCTGCGCCTGCGCGCTCGGGCAGAATAGCACCACAAGAAGCGTACAGATGATTGAAGGAAACCATGGTCTCATAGCAAGCCTCGCTGATGTGCTAGGAAACAGTGATGCCTGAGAGTAGAGAAAACGAACTGGTGACGGGTCTTAGGAACGAGTCGGTGGACGGAACAAATCCGGGGCGAAGTCTGTCTGACGCCAGGAGGCACACTCCTGGATACCGGTCTGTATGAGAGGAATAGGGCGAAAGGCGTCTTCCTGGATGAGAGCCACCTTTTCCACTTCACTCTCTCCCTGATCTGTGTTCGCCTGGCCGTCCTGCGTGCCGGGGAGTTGATCCTGCGCATGAGGCGGTCCGGCGGCCCCTTGGCGCAACCCCCCTTCGGAATAGGCCGTGCCCATGAGCTGCACCGCGCAAGCGACCAAAAAGAGAAGACAAAAACTGCGTAGGAAGCTACGGACCATGAGACTTTGCCCCTGAGAAAATCGTGACACCGTATCATGAGAGGTCCTCGATCCGCAATTCGAGGTGTTTTCCGCGGAACCAACGCGCCGAAGTTGCTGAGAGCGTACGGAGGTTTCAAAGATCCCACGTTCTCATCGACCTTCCCTACTGGGGGTGTCCCGAGTCGTGCTGCTCTCTGGTCGTGGCTATATTGGGCGCTCGATAAGGACGCGTTGTCAATGCCCAAGACATGTTGCTCTGGCATTCCTTTTGTTCGGCTGCCAGGCTCCTCCATTCCCAAGCATTTCCGCCGCGTGGGTGCGAAGGCGACCGGTCCGCCTTTTGCGAGGTTTTAGGAGAAAGGGTCGCCTATGGCCCATAAACCTGACGGAAAGGAGTGCACCTATGAGATTGACACGAATGCTCGGGGGAAGTGCATTGGCAATCGTACTGATCGGCGTGGGAGCCGGCGTGGCCTTCGCTGAGGACCACAAGCCCAATGAGGAAGGCAAGACCAATCAAGGTGTTGGGAAAGGTGAAACGTCTCAGCAACAAAGTCAGCAGGGAATCGGTGTGGAAGGTGCGGGATCGTCCAACGTGATGCTGGGCGGACCAGAAATCATCATTGGGCAGATCGAGCAGATAGACGGTGAGATGTATGCCATCAAGGGCGACCGGGGCCAGTCGGTGAAGCTCCGTGTGACGAAGGACACGAATATGGTTTGTGCCGGCGGGGAAGGGGCACAAATGACGACGAGCCGAGGAGAAATGAAAGAACGAAAAGAGATTCCCATTTCGCCCGGAGCGGAAAAGGAAATGAAAAGTCACGACTCCTCCAGGGCTCAGGAACAGATGCAGGCCCTGAACGATCCGAACCGGCAACAGGCTGAACATCAAATGCCGCCACCGTCCAAGGATCCTTCTCAATTGAAAGGCGTCGTGGGTTCGACCGACCAGGCGGCAAACAAGGATGTGGCGCGCGGATCGGGTTTTGCGGTAGGTGGTGGAGAAGGGTGTCACTTTAAGGCCGGCGATCACGTGAGAGTCGAAGCGTCGGATGTGGGCACCATCACCACGATCAAAGCTCTGGACCAAACCTCCTCCGGATCGAGGATTGCGGGGAAAGGCGAAGATCAGTAGTCGACAAGATCACGTAGGTCGGATGTAGGGCAACCATTCGTTCCCAGGTCTCCCCGCGAGATCTGGGAACGAAGTCACAGGAATGTTGGGGGCAAGGATGGCTGAACGAGAGAGCATGGCTCACGTACGAAGAGAGCAGGACACGCCACGGGCGAAAAGCGGAAAAGGGAAAGCGATCATCAAGAGAGGCAAGGCCGAAGAGGCTTCGCAACCGCAGGAACAAGCGGTCGAAGGTCACCGCCACAGGCAGCCGGAGCCCCGCCCGTCGGCAGCAAGGGAAGCGACGGACCCGCAGTTGATGGCCCGCATACAGCAGCGAGCCTACCAGCTGTACGAAGCCGGGGGTTGTGAGCAGGGCCGCGAGTTGGAACACTGGCTCGAGGCCGAACGGCAAATTGCCGGGACATCGGATCGGTCCGAGAGGTAGCCGGAGCTGGACAAGGGACAGGCACAGCCCGTCCGGCGGTCAGATGTTCCAGGACCTCGACCAGATCGGCCTCAGTGCCGGCATCCAGCGCGCTCGTTGGTTCGTCCAGGATCAGGATTGGAGAGCGTCTCTCAGAAACGCGCGGGCCCTTCACGTGCGTGACTCCAATGAAGAGCGCGATGGCGGTGCCGATCGTCACGGTCATCCCGAACACGAAGTCAAATCCGCTTCCGATGGACGCGAGGGCGTTGTGTTGGCGAACCCAGTTCATCGCATGGCCAAGAAAACGTTGCTGCTCGTGTGCCTCACGGCCGAACGCTTTC
>DATIGH010000131.1:0-14809 GCA_035454845.1 Nitrospira sp. | reverse complement strand
TGCTGGCCTGTTTCAAAATCATGTGCGACCACATCGATCGCCTGCGCCCGGCCGGGGAGTTTCTTGCCTGAGAGCGTCGTTCGTCGCTCGTCGCTCGTATCTCGCGAGATACGCTTCACGAATGACGAGCCACGCCCTCGGTTGCCAGCATGTCAGCTTGGAACTCGTCACCCTACCATCCTTCACGAGATAGGCTTCACGAGATACGCTTCACGAGGGACGGGTCTCTACGCCGCTTGAGTCCCGTAGTGCTTGAAGAGCTGCACTTCGTAGCTAGGCGTGATGAGCTTCGAGGGATCATAGTCGGGGGCTGATTCGATGGCTCGTCGGGTCAGCATGACGGCGACCGACCGCTCGGCCCAACTGATATGGTCGATGCGCATGGTCTGCAGCAGTACCTTCTTCCCCGGCAGCCAGTTACGGGTATCGACTTCGACGTAGCGGACGGTCCAGGCTTCGTCGTCCACGACCAAATCTTCTACATGTCCGACCGCCCCATCAGTCGCACGGATGTCGTAGCCGATGACCTCGCTGCTGCTGCGCAGGTGGGGGTTTTTCGGCGCGTCGGCCGGAAGCATGGTATCGATCGGTACCGGCGGCGTCTCCGGATACGGCAGCCCCCCTCCCCACCCGGTCGGTCCCGGTTGCCAATACGGCGCCCACTGGAAATGCCGGAAATAGGCCTCCTCATATTCGCGCGAGAGCGGTTTCGCCGCTTCAATCGGGGGAGCTCGTTTGATCTGGTCCTTGGTCAGGAAGACTTTCAGCGTGCGGTGGGCGTCATTGATCTCCGCCACAGCGGCGGGAGCCAACAAGACTTCTCGGCTCAAGAGCCATCCGCCGGTTTTCACCACAAGATAGCGGACCGCCCAATTGCGATCATCGAAATACACCTCCTGCACGCTGCCGATTTCGCCGTCGCTTGCGAGAATGGTCAGCTCGGTGAGCTCCCGTATCCGGCGCAGTTGTTTCACTGGAGGTACTCGCGTGTCAACCGCACAGGTCCGGATGGCGGCGCTGCCGCGCTCCTCTTGGCACCGATGTTTTTGTACATGATGCCTGCAATGATGAACACATAGGAAAGGATCCTGATCATGTATCCAAACGGCTCATAGCCCACTGGCGGGAGATTCTCATCCACCACCACACGGCTCACCGCAATGGCAATGAACGAGGCGGAAAAAAAGAGGAAGAACCGATCGCCTGTCAATCTCCAATACCGGACGAAGAACACAGCGGCGATCACGTCTCCCATGATCACAGCGCCAAGCAAGATATCCGTGACCGGCTTCATCGATTCATTCCCGCTCGAGAATTAATCCCGGTAAGAGCACACACAGACCCGCGAGGGCCACGACGTAGCGATAGAGAGTCAAGTCGAAAACGGGATACATGACTTTGTCCACCACAAGAAAGACATTGTTCAGCGCGGAGATCGAGAAGAAGAGACTGCACCAGAACAACAGGCGGTAGTGCGTCTTTCGATAGGCCTGCAGCAAGAGCCATGCGCACGCCAGCGCCGTGAGCATGCACAGGCCGTAGACGATACTGGCAACCATCACTTCTCCTTTTTCTTGAGTGAAAAGGCCTCGGCGAACTCATGAACACGCGTCCGGGGCTTCGAATGGATGAGGTTCGAAATCGGCACTAAATGCTTCGCGTAGTAATACACCAGCCGGTCGACGAATTCCCGCAGTTCGCCGTTGGACGGGGAATACCGGAACCACGAGCCAACGTCGTCCTGCCTTGAGAGCACGAGCCCCTGCGTCTTGAGCGCCTCCAACTCGAACCGGCACACGCGCTCACTCACGTACAGCCGCTCGGCCATGGAACTGGATGGCCACCAGGTGTCAGGCGAGTTGCGCATGAGCAGCAGGGCTTCGAGCTGCGCAATGGAGCCGATGCGCTCGAGCACGAATTGCTGCACGTCGAGCGGAACGACCGGCTCGCCATCTGATTTGTTTAAAGGATCCTGGCTCACTATCACTCCGGCAGCGAGGATGACGACAGGGTCGCGCTTCGGTCCGTCAGGCTTGCGGCGCGACATCGCAAAATGGTTTCGATCAACCGCTCGGCCGCCGAGTCCTTCGTCAGATAGGCGGCCGCTCCCGATTCCCGCATCGCGCTTTCATGATGGCCCCCCTCGTGCATCGACAGGCCGATCACAACCGTCGACGGAAGGTCCCGCTTGATGCGTTTTGACGCTTCCACGCCGTCCATATGGGGCATGTTCACATCCATGACGACGACGTCCGGTTTCAGCGCGGCGGCCAGCGCGACCGCCTCCTCACCGTCAGCGGCCTCGCCGATGACTTGTAGCTCCGTGTGGTAGCGCAGCACGCTCGACAGACCGCTTCTCACCAGCGCATGATCATCCACGAGGAGCACCCGGATACGGAGCTTCTCGTCGAGCGGATCACGGGGCCTGACGAGTTCCGCACTGCCACCGAAGGGCGATTTCTTTGCGCGGAGCTCCTCGTACGCGGCGTCGTCAGGCAGCTGCGTCCGGAGTTTCTCCTTCGTCTGTGATTCCGGATGGGGACGACGGGAATCGACGCCGGACGGCGACAGCGGCAGCGTCATGGTCGCCGTCGTGCCTTTGCCCGGCGTCGACTTGAATTCGAACGTCCCACCCAGCGCACGCATCCGTTCGCCGATGCTGAACAATCCGAATTTGGAGGACAGCGTGGCGGCCGGCGCTGAAGCCTGATCAGATCCCAGCCCCTCGTCCATGACGACAATGACCAGACGTCCGTCGTGCTGCTCCATCCGCACCGTTGCCTGATCGATGCGGGCGTGTTTCGCCACGTTGATGAGCAGCTCCCGAATGGATTGAAACACGAGGACGCTTTGATCTTCAGGCAAGGTCACGGTCAGACCGGATTGGACGTTCACCTGGACCGTCAACCGATACTGCTGGCGCATCTGATCGGCCAGCCACTTCAGCGCCGCCGCAAGACCGAACTCATGGAGCGCCATCGGTGTCAACTGCGCCACAAGAGATCGTGTGTATGTCAGCGCTTGCTGGAGGATGTCGTCGGACTCGCCCAGCCAGGCCTCGACCTCCGCATCTTCCGATCGGACACGGGACTGCGAGACTTTGAGCCGGGCGCAGACGAGTAATTGCGCGAGATAATCGTGGAGGTCGGTCGCAATGCGGCGTCGCTCACGCTGCTCGGCGATCGTCAGTTCGGACGCGAGCTGGCGGAGCAAAGTCTGGGACTGGATCAGCTCCTTGGTCCGTTCCTTAACCCGGTCTTCAAGCTCTTCGGCAAGCCGGACGACCTTTTCGTGCGTCGCACGCCGCTCGGTCACGTCTCGATTCGTCTCGAGCACGAGGATGCCGCCGTACTCCTCGGTCATCGTCACCATCCGGCTTTCCACCACGACCGTCTGACGGTTTTTGGTCATCTGCTGAATCTCGCCTTGCCAACGTCCGTTCTCGACCAACTGCCGGTTGAACTCTTCTGCGGAAAGAGGCAGGACCGAGTGCAACAACTGATGAATGGGCTGGCCGGCCGCCTCCGCGACTTTCCATCCATACAACGCTTCGGCGCCGTGGTTCCAATAAATGATCCCGCCGCCCATCCGCCAGACCACCACCGCATCGTGGGTCTGTGCAAGCAGACCCGCACGCCAGCGCAGTTCCGCCTCCGTCCGCTTGCGCTCCGAGATGTCGCGCAGAATTCCGGTGTACCGGACCTCTCCGTTCGAAAAGCTTTCGCTGACGGCAATTTCCACAGGGAAGTCATCGCCCTGCCGCCGTCTGCCGCTGAGCTCACGCCAGAGGCCGATGAGCCGCATAATGCGGCTCTGCACGTCGCCGGAGGGCTCGTCCCCTCCCTCGGCAAACCATGAGGGTATCAGCAACGAGATGTTCCGCCCGACCATGTCCTCCATGCGATAGCCAAACATCTGTTCGGTCGCCGGATTGCACGAAACAATGAGGCCGGCTTGGTCGAAGGTGATGATACTGTCCATCGCGGTTTCGACGAGCTTGCGATACCGCTCTTCACTTTCGCGCAAGCGCCGTTCCGCCTGGTGCTTGAAGAGAGCGATCTCGATTTGCGTCGTGACGTCACGCTCGTCGAAAGGCTTGAGAATGTACCCGAACGGTTCGGTCGCGGCGGCACGCCGCAAGGTCGTCATGTCTGAATGGGCCGTGAGATAGACGATCGGAATATTGCGCAAAGACTGGATGCGTTCGGCAGCTTTGACGCCGTCCATCGAGCCGGCCAAGCGGATGTCCATCAAGACGAGGTCCGGTCCGAGGCTTTTCGCCGCCTCTACGGCCTCTTCACCGTCGGAGCAGACGCCGACGGAGCGGTAACCCGCCCGTTCCAGCTTGCCGGCCAAATCCGCCGCAACCACCGCTTCGTCTTCAACGATGAGAATGTTCGCCTTAGGCATTAAACACCGCCTTGGCCTCGTGTGAAGGACCGACGCGCGTCTCGGTAATCTTGAACCGCAATTCAAACGTGGTGCCCTCTCCGGATCGTGTCACCACTTCTCCGCGCAGTTGTTTACCCAACATGCGGATCAGGCGCAATCCCAAAGATTCGGCCGCCTGCAGATTGAGCCCGTCTGGTAGGCCCCATCCGTCGTCACGGAAGAGCAACCGCACCGATTCGTTCGGCAAACTGGTTAGCTGAATTTCAATGGTGCCGCGTTCCCGTCCTATGAATGCATGTTTGAGACTGTTGGTCGCCAGTTCGTTGAGAATGAGTCCGCAGGGTATGGCCATGTCGACCGGTAAGAACACCGGATCGAGCTCGAGCTGCAGGCTCACCTTCGAAGAGACCTCGCCGTGCGCCAGGAACAATTCCTTCATGACGTTTCGGATGTAGGCCCCCAGCTCGGTATGCGCAAGGTCGGCAGACTGATACAGCTTCTCGTGCACCAGCGCCATGGAACGGACCCGGTCGCGCGTGTCGCGAAACAGCGTCCGCGTGGCTGGATCGGTGAGGCGCTCGGCCTGCAGATCAATGAGGCTGGAGATCACTTGCAAGTTATTCTTGACCCGGTGATGCACTTCCTTGAGCAAAATATCTTTTTCGTGCAACGAGGCTTTCAACTGCTTGAGCCGCTCTTCGATTTCCACCTCCATCGCGCGGTTCATCGTGGCCAACGCCCGCGTCTTACGGAATAGATCCACGAAGACCGAGACCTTGGATTTCAGGATCAATGGATTGACCGGCTTGCTTAAGTAGTCGACCGCGCCCGCTCCATACCCCTGCAGCACATCCTCGTCTTCACTATAGTAGGCGGTCAAAAAGAGAATCGGAATATGCTGGGTGCGCTTGCGCTGTTTGATCAACTGCGCCAACTCATAGCCGCTGACTTCGGGCATGCGCACATCCAGCACGATGACGGCGAACTCGTCGGCGATGAGCGCGAGCAGGGCTTCGTCGGCGGTCCGGGCGCGGATGAGCCGGTAATCGGGACAGGACAGGATGCTTTCGAGGACGTCGAGATTTCGTGAATCGTCGTCGACGAGCAGGATATTGGCAGGCTCGTTAAAGGTCGTCATGGTGTCAACTCGTCACTCATCACTGATCTCCCCTCGCCCCTCGCCATACCTATCGATACAGCCAGACGCGCAGCATCGATAAGAGCTGATCGGTGTTCACCGGCTTGGCGACATAGTCGGAAGCGCCGGCTTCCAAACATTTTTCGCGGTCCCCCTTCATGGCCTTGGCCGTCAAGGCCAGGATCGGCAGCGAGCGAAACTCGGGCTGCTTCCGAATCTCCCGGATGGTGGTGTAGCCGTCCATTTCCGGCATCATGATGTCCATCAAGACGACGCTCAGATCCGGGGTGTTTTCGATGATTTCGATGGCATGGCGGCCGTTGGTGGCGCTGATGACGTTCATGTCCTGATTCTCCAAGACCGTCGTCAGTGCAAAAATATTTCGCGCGTCGTCGTCAACCACCAGCACCTTGTGCCCATGCAGCGCTTCGTTGGATTGGTGCAAGCGCTCTAATAGTTGCTGCTTGGCTTCCGGCAGATCCGCCACCACGCGGTGCAGGAACAGCGCCGTCTCGTCGAACAGCCGTTCCGGCGACTGAACGTCCTTCAACACGACGCTCTTGGCCACCGCCTTGAGCCGGCGCTCTTCTTCTGGGCTCAAATCCTTTCCCGTAAAGACGACGATCGGCACGTTGCCGAGCGTGGGATCCGCCTTCACCTGATCGAGCAGCTCGAACCCATTCATGTCGGGCAGGCGGAGGTCGAGCACACAGCAGTCGAATGACTGATTCCGTAGCGCTTCCAGAGCGGCAGCGCCAGTGGTGACATTGATAATTTCGATGTCGTCATGCAGCAGGAGTTCGGTGATGCTGCGGCTCTCCAACTCGTTGTCCTCAACGACGAGCAACCGTTTCAAGTGCGGGGTGATGAAGTTGCGGATGCGGTCGAAACAGGATTCCAAGCCCTCGGTCGTCACCGGCTTCACCATGTAGGAGAAGGCGCCGTGTGCCAAACCGTGCTGGCGCTCTTCTTCAAGCGAGATGATCTGCACGGGGATGTGACGGGTTTTCGGATTCAGCTTGAGATTGTTCAACACCGTCCACCCGAGCATGTCGGGCAGGAAGATGTCGAGCGTGATGGCAGCCGGCAGGTACTCCAGCGCGAGATCCAGCGCCTGTTTTCCGCGGGTAGCCACAATGCCCTTGAAGCCCTTGTCCCGCGCCAGTCCCAACAACACCCGTGCATAATGCGGATCGTCTTCCACGATGAGTACGATGAGATCGGTTTCTCTTACCGTGTCGCGGTCATCGGCGATCTTTTCCTCACTCACCACGGGCAGAATCGCCAGTGACGGCGGTTGGCCGGCCACGGAAGTGGAAGCCATCGGGCGGATTTCCGTCGACGATGGACCCGTGTATACCAGCGGCAGATAGAGAGTGAACGTGCTGCCCTGCCGCGGCTCGCTCGTCAGTTTGATTTCGCCGCCGAGCAGCGTTGCGAGTTCCCGGCTGATGGCGAGACCCAAACCAGTCCCGCCGTATTTGCGGCTGGTGCCCGCGTCCGCCTGCTGGAACGCCTCGAAGATCAGTTTCTGCTTCTCGGGCGCAATCCCGATACCGGTGTCGGAAATTGCGAGCGCCATGACCGTGTGCGACCGGCTCAGCACCGGGTGCTCCGCTGTCCAGCCTTCCGTCGCGATCCGCACGTTCATCGCCACGTGGCCGTGGGACGTGAACTTGAAGGCGTTGGAGAGGAGATTCTTCAAGATCTGCTGCAGGCGCTTCGGGTCGGTGGTGAACGCGCGCGGAAGCCCGGACTCGAACTCCAGATGGAACGGCAGATTCTTTTGTTCGGCGATGTGCTTAAAGTTCCGCTCGACACTTTCACGCAGCGCAAGGAAGGTCATTTCCTCTGCTTCCACGGTGACCGTGCCCGATTCGATCTTCGAGAGGTCCAGAATGTCGTTGATCAGATTGAGCAGGTCGGAACCCGCACTGTGGATGTTCTTGGCAAATTCCACCTGTTTCTGCGTCAGATTGCCCGTCGTGTTGTCACCGAGCTGCTGGCCGAGAATCAAGATGCTGTTCAACGGCGTTCGCAGCTCATGCGACATATTCGCCAGGAACTCCGATTTGTACTTCGAGGTGAGCGCGAGCTCGGCCGCCTTCTCTTCGAGCGCGCGGCGGGCCTGCTCCACCTCCTTGTTCTTCCGTTCGACTTCGGTGTTGCGCTCGGCCAGCTGCTTGGCCTTGCGCTCGAGCTCTTCGTTTGTCTGCGTCAATTCTTTTTGCTGCGACTGCAGCTCCGACGTGAGCTGCTGCGACTGCTGCAACAGGTTTTCGGTGCGCATCGTCGCTTCGATGGTATTGAGCACGACGCCGATGCTCTGCGTGAGCTGCTCTAAAAACGCCAGATGCGTGACCTTGAACGGATGGAGCGAGGCCAGCTCGATGACCGCCTTCGTTTGTCCTTCGAACAACACCGGCAGCACCACGATATTGGCCGGCAGGGCGTGTCCGAGACTGGAGTGAATCGCCGCATACGACGGCGGAATGTCGGTCAGTAAAATACGCTGCTTCTCGACGGCGCATTGCCCGACCAGTCCCTCGCCCACCTCCACCCGATCCTCCGGCTCTCGTGAGCTTGCATAGGCGGCCAAGAGGCGCAATGAGGGGTTCTGGCCTTCCACGCTGTCCATCTGATACATGGTGCCTTGCTGAGCTTCGACCAGCGGGGCCAATTCCGACAGCAGCATCTGCCCGACCGTGAAGAGGTCGCGTTGCCCCTGCAGCATGCGCGTGAACTTTGCGACGTTGGTCTTAAGCCAGTCTTGTTCCTGGTTGCGCTCCGTGGTCACACGGAGGTTGTCGATCATCGTATTGATATTGTCCTTGAGCTCCGCCACTTCGCCGCGTGTTTCGACTTGAATGGACCGCGTCAGGTCGCCCTTCGTGACGGCGGTTGCCACTTCGGCGATCGCGCGCACCTGCGTCGTCAAGTTCGCGGCCAATAGATTGACGTTCCCGGTGAGGTCTTTCCAGGTTCCGGCGGCGCCCGGCACGTTCGCCTGCCCGCCCAGCCGTCCTTCGACGCCAACTTCGCGCGCGACGTTGGTCACCTGGTCGGCGAAAATCGCGAGCGTGTCGGTCATGTTATTGATCGTTTCGCCCAGCGCCGCGACTTCGCCTTTCGCTTCGACTGTCAGCTTCTGACGCAGGTTTCCGTTGGCCACGGATGTTACGACCTTCACGATGCCGCGGACCTGGTCCGTCAGGTTTGTCGCCATGACGTTGACCGAGTCGGTCAAGTCTTTCCATGTCCCGGCCACGCCTGGCACGACCGCCTGGCCGCCGAGTTTCCCCTCGGTACCGACTTCGCGGGCCACGCGGGTCACCTCCGCGGCAAACGCATTGAGCTGATCCACCATCGTATTGATGGTGTTTTTCAATTCAAGAATTTCGCCCTTCACGTCGACCGTGATCTTGCGGGACAAGTCGCCGCGGGCGACCGCCGTCGTCACCTCGGCGATATTGCGCACCTGGGCTGTGAGGTTGGCGCCCATCGCATTCACCGAGTCGGTCAAGTCCTTCCAGGTCCCGGCCACACCGGGCACGACGGCCTGCACGCCCAACCGGCCCTCCGTGCCGACCTCGCGGGCCACGCGCGTGACCTCGGATGCGAAGGACCGCAGCTGCTCGACCATCGTGTTGATGGCCTCTTTCAACTGGAGAATTTCACCGCGCACGTCGACCGTGATCTTGCGCGACAAGTCGCCGTTGGCCACGGCGATGGTCACCTCGGCGATGTTACGCACCTGCGCCGTCAGATTCGAGGCCATCGAGTTGACATTGTCGGTCAAGTCCTTCCACGTACCGGCGACGCCGGGCACCACCGCCTGGCCGCCGAGTTTCCCTTCCGTGCCGACCTCACGCGCCACGCGGGTGACCTCCGAGGCGAACGACCGGAGCTGCTCAACCATCGTATTTGCGGCTTCCTTCAGCTGCAGAATTTCGCCCCGCACGTCGACCGTGATTTTCTTCGAGAGGTCGCCGTTGGCCACGGCAATCGTGACCTCAGCGATGTTACGCACCTGGTCGGTCAGATTGCCCGCCATTTGATTGACCGAGTCGGTCAACTCTTTCCACACCCCGCTCACGCCCCGGACCTGCGCCTGGCCGCCGAGCTTGCCTTCCGTGCCGACCTCACGCGCCACGCGGGTGACCTCCGAGGCGAACGATCGCAGCTGCTCGACCATCGTGTTGATCGCTTCCTTCAACTGCAAAATTTCCCCACGGACGTCGACGATAATCTTCTTCGAGAGATCGCCGTTGGCCACGGCAACGGTCACCTCGGCGATGTTGCGGACCTGTGCGGTCAGGTTGCCGGCCATTTCGTTGACGCTCTCGGTCAACTCCTTCCACACCCCGCTCACGCCCTTGACCTGCGCCTGGCCGCCCAACTTGCCTTCCGTGCCAACCTCGCGCGCCACCCGCGTAACCTCGGACGCGAACGACCGGAGCTGCTCGACCATGACGTTGATGGTTTCCTTCAACTGCAAAATTTCGCCGCTCACGTCGACGGTGATCTTGCGGGACAAGTCGCCGCGGGCGACCGACGTTGCGACTTCTGCGATGTTACGCACTTGCGCCGTCAAATTGTTCGCCATCGAGTTCACGTTGTCTGTAAGGTCTTTCCAGGTCCCGCCCACGCCCGGCACAACCGCTTGGACGCCCAGCTTGCCTTCGGTGCCGACCTCGCGCGCGACCCGGGTGACCTCCGCGGCAAATCCGTTCAGCTGGTCCACCATCGTATTGAGCGTGTTCTTCAACTCGAGAATTTCGCCTTTCACGTCGA
The DNA here is from genome assembly GCA_035454845.1 of Nitrospira sp. GTDB lineage: Bacteria > Nitrospirota > Nitrospiria > Nitrospirales > Nitrospiraceae > Nitrospira_C. Next base: position 4,485 of record DATIGH010000131.1, on the reverse strand, counting down.
CCGTGATTTTGCGCGACAGGTCGCCACGGGCCACCGCTGTCGCGACCTCGGCGATATTGCGCACCTGCGCCGTGAGGTTGACGCCCATCGCATTCACTGAGTCGGTCAAATCCTTCCAGGTCCCGCCGACGCCGGGCACGACCGCCTGCACGCCCAACTTGCCTTCCGTACCGACATCACGTGCGACACGGGTGACCTCCGCGGCAAATCCGTTCAACTGGTCCACCATCGTATTGATCGTGTTTTTCAAGGCCAGAATTTCGCCCTTCACGTCGACCGTGATCTTGCGCGACAGGTCGCCGCGGGCGACCGCCGTGGTCACCTCGGCGATATTGCGCACCTGCGCCGTCAAGTTGTTGGCCATCGCGTTGACCGAATCCGTGAGGTCCTTCCACGTGCCGCCCACGCCGGGCACGTCCGCGTTGACGCCCAGCTTGCCTTCGGTGCCCACTTCCCGCGCCACGCGCGTGACCTCGGAGGCGAACGACCGCAGCTGCTCGACCATGGTGTTGATGGTTTCCTTGAGCTGAAGGATCTCCCCGCGGACGTCGACGGTGATCTTACGGGACAAGTCGCCCCGGGCCACCGCGACCGTGACTTCCACGATGTTTCTGACCTGCGCAGTCAAGTTCGAGGCCATCGAGTTGACGTTGTCGGTCAAGTCTTTCCAGGTGCCGGCGACGCCGGGCACGACCGCCTGGCCGCCCAGCTTGCCTTCGGTGCCGACCTCACGCGCCACGCGCGTGACTTCGGAGGCGAACGACCGCAGCTGCTCGACCATCGTATTGATGGCCTCTTTCAACTGCAAAATCTCGCCGCGGACGTCGACTGTGATCTTTTTCGACAAGTCTCCGTTGGCCACGGCGATCGTGACTTCTGCAATGTTACGGACCTGCGCGGTCAAGTTGCCGGCCATCTGGTTGACCGAATCGGTGAGTTCCTTCCACACGCCGCTCGCCCCTTTCACCTGCGCCTGGCCGCCGAGCTTGCCTTCCGTCCCAACCTCCCGGGCGACGCGCGTGACCTCCGAGGTGAACACCGCCAATTGTTCGATCATCTTGTTGACCAACTTGGCGCTGCGAAGAAATTCACCCTCGAGCGGCCGCCCGTCTTTTTCCAGTACCATCGCCTGGCTGAGGTCGCCTTTGCCGACGGCGCCGACGGCGCGCGTCACTTCCGTCGTGGGAGACGCCAAGTCGTCGATCAATGTATTGAGCGAGTCAATCTCGTCCGCCCATCCCCCTGTGACTCCGGGCACGGACATGCGTTGCCGCAATCGTCCTTCCTTCCCGACGACGCGCGAGATACGGACCACTTCTTCTGCCCGTCTTTGACTGACGGCCAGAATGTCGTTCATGGTGTCGGACATCTTCCCCAGGACGCCCGTCCAGGTCGACGGCAACCGCACGCTGAAATCGCCGTTGCGATAGGCAACCATGACATTAAGAATTTCGCCGAGTTGCTCGGCAAGATCTTGGCGTCGCCTGGTTCCACCGTTAGCCACGGTAGGTGCCTCTTCCAGCGCCGTTCGTTCTTGCTCGTCGCTTGGCTGCTTCATGCTGGGCCTCCGGGGAAATGAGGGAACTGATTGATTTGGAACGAAGCAACGTACATCGGGGAATAAACGGTTGCGACTAGGGAGACCCCTAGTGCGGCTATAGTGACGCGGACTTAGCGTTGATCGCGGCCCACTTCAGTCCCGCGACACCCACGCTTTCCATCGAGGGAGCACGAGTTCCTGCAGAAGGATCTTCAACGAAGCCGCAATAGGGATGGCGAGCGTTAGCCCGAGAATCCCGCCGACTGCTCCTCCCACCATGACGACAATGATGACCGTCACCGGATGCAGGTCGTTCGAGCGTCCTTGGATCCATGGCGTCAGCCACCAGCTCTCAAAGAATTGCACAACGAGGTATGGCAGGCTCGGGAACACCAACAGGGAGATCCAATCCATGGACCCCGAGTTGGCCGTCGCATCGAGATAAGTGAAAATGATGGCAAGCGGCCATCCGATGGCATTGACGTATGGGATGATCGAAAGCAAACCGGTGCCGGCGCCCAGCAGAAACCAGTACGGCACTCCCGTCCAGGCCCAGCCGACGGCATATAGGACACCGGTGATCAGGGCGATCAGCAACCGCCCTCGGAAAAAATTCATGACCGCATCGTCGATTTTCGCCAGGATCTCCACCGTTCGGGGACGATGCGCAACGGGAATCAGCCGCCTCAAGGTCAGCGTGATGGCTTCGAACCGCCAGGCGAAGAAGAAAAAATAAATCGGCAGGAGGAGCGAGGTTACGGCAAGATAGCTCGTCGTGCCGATCACTGCGCCGAGCAGGCCCAGCGCCTGACCGGTGCCAGTAACGATCGGCTGCATCGCCGACATCGGATCGTTCGAGGACTTCGGACCGAGAAGGGCTTCGACCATCTCGTCCAGGTCAAGGCCGATGTAGCCGCCGATCATTTGGAGATACTGCGGCGCTTTCCGCATGAGCGTCTGGGCCTGTTGGATCAGCAAGGGACCCAGCCATGCCAGAAACGCCACAGTGGAGACTGCAAGCAACAATAATACGAGAGAAATCGAGACCGGACGCGGCACGTGCCAACGGTGTTCCATCCAGGTGACCAAGGGATTGCAGAGATACGCCAGTCCCAAAGCGAACAGAACAGGTGTGAACACCGAACTCAGCGCGTACAGCATCCAGACCGCCAGGACGACGGACAGGATCACCAGCACATCGAGGACAGCTTGAATTTCCCACAGATGAGGGCCGCGCCGTCCTGAAGGACCATCCGCCGTCATTCGTGGCACGCGCTTACGAGGATGGGTTTCCATGCCTAAAATCCTGGTGATCGGTGATCACGCCTCACGATTCACGATTCACGCTTCACGCTTCATCCCTGGTCTTCGAGTGCTTGTCGGAGCAGCACTTCGCGCAAGAGTGTTTCCAAGTCCTGATGCATGAGCTGGATATTGGACTCCAACTGGTGCAGCATGGCCTCCCGCACGTGCAAATCATCACTGTCGTAAAGGCCGCCTTCGCCGAATAAGAGTGCCTTGCGTTGCTTCTCCCGATGCGACCCAGGCTCACCCAACCGGCCTTCGGCATTCCAGGTTTGAAGCACTATGTCCCGCAAACTGTGTCCTTCGACATCACGAATGTTCGGCTCGGTCAAAAACCGCCACACGCCGGGAGGGAAAAACTGTCGTTCCTTGCCTTCCCCGTCCCAAAATGCCTGCAGGTGATTATGCGGATGGCTGAACTCCTGCCGCACCTTTGTGAAATTGGCGGACGTGCCGAACAGCACCTCCAGCGCGCCGCCTGCGACGGAAGCGATGTTCCCGACATCGCCCGCCTGCGTGGCGATGCTGAAACCGCCGGAGAGAATGTTAGCCAAGCCACCGAAGATGACACCCAATATCGTCTGGGTGGTCGTCCGAGTGGTCTGGATGTGTTTGAGCCGGTCTTGAACTTCATCTGCCCGCTGAACTTCACATTCGATCTCCGCGACAATACTAGACACTTCAAGAGTCGAGAGCTGCAGATGCGTCGTCACTTTCCGGCGTGCCCGCTCAATGTCACCCAGGGGGGCCTGCTCGAGTTGCAGCTGAGCTAGTCGGTTGAGATAGGGTAACAGATCAATGACTTCGGCGACGTGGACGGCAATCCGCGAGTACAGTTTTGCCGCATGTTGTCGGTCGGTCGACCGTGACGCGGCTTCCGGACTCTCGAACAGGATAACCGGCATCCGGCGCAGCTCCATCGATTCAGGCAGGCATTGGCGTTCGAACGTATAGGTCGCCTTCCCCGGCGGCAACGTCGAGACGCAGGCGGTGAGGAGAAGTGAAGAGAGCACGGCCAGTGAACAGTGGGTGGATCGCATCGCGCGCCGGTCACTCCTTCATGCCGCTGCGAGTCGGGCATCTTGCTCCAATCCACGTTGAAGCAGCGCGAGGACGGCCGCTTCCTCAGGAGAGAGATATCTCAGGTTCGAGCGGAGCTCGCAGCCGGCTTTCTTGTTGAGTATTGCGGCGAGTGTTCCGTCGAGGTACGCATGTACCACCTCCGGATGGACATAACACTTCCGGCAGACGGCTGTCGTATTGCCGAGTCGTTTGGCCACGGCTTCAACGGCTCGCAGCACGTTGCGTTTGGCTTGCGCCTGGGAGTCAAATGCCATCATCTCCCGGAGCGCGCGGGCCGCCAAGACGGTGCCGGCCCAGGTGCGAAAGTCCTTGGCAGTGAACTCATCGCCGGCGATGGATTTCAGATAGGCATTGACGTCGGTCGCGTCGATCGCTCGGCGCTCTCCGGCAGCATCCACGTACTGAAACAATTCGTATCCCGGAAGATCACGGCTTTGACGAACGATGCGGGCCAGGCGATGGTCTTTCAGATCAACGGCATGCCGGATGCCGCTTTTGCCGCGAAATTGGAACCGAAGAGCCGAGCCATTCACGCGTACGTGGCGATCGCGCATGGT
>DATIGH010000130.1:0-14453 GCA_035454845.1 Nitrospira sp. | reverse complement strand
GCATTGGAGCTTGCCCCGAACGATCCGGCCATCAAGGATTCAGAAATTTTGAAGAAGCACGTGGGCATGTAAAGAGCCGAGCGCATGTGCAGGAGAGATCGCGGTTGTCACAGCAGGGCGGAGGTGTGGCCTTATGCCGTTTCGCCAGGCGGCTGTACGCTTTTGCTTCGAGGAGGCTTGATACTCTGGATGGCATCGATCGCCGAACCTTGAACCGCCCTATTGACGGTTTGTGTCACATCTCTGCCAGCGGGAGTCTCCAAGAATTCCGCATACGCTTTCAACTCCTCATCTGTCAGCGTTCGATACGTGAAGAGTCCTTGGAAGAGTCGTCCCTGCTCAAACATTCCCTTGACGCTGCCACGCACGGATGCCAAATATTCTTCTAGATTCTTCTTATTCTGAGGATTCGTGGTTCGGTACTCGCTTTCGAGAGTACGAGCTACGGCGGCCACAATGGCTTCCCATGCTTCGGTCGCCATTTGGCTGCCTTGGGCGATTTCCTCAATGCGGCGAATGAGTTGGAGTCGCTCTGGAGCAGGACGCTCTAGTTGTAATTGCAGAAAGAATGTCGCGAACTGGACGCGATTTTCGGCCGAGCTGGCGCTGACTTCAGCGGTGGTGATCTTTTTCCCCACATCCGATCGCAGCCAACTCATTGCCGCAAGGGTCGCTTCAGGGTGAAGGCTCTTGAGCAGGCGGGACCGAATGTCTGATTGCAGGTGCTCCGGCGCTAAGGCATCGACGAAACTCTGGCGGATTTCGCGTCGCAGACTCCTTGACGCCGGGCGTCGTTGTCGCTCCAGCCCGGCCAGCAGTTGATCAACGAGAGTCATGTACTCGTCCGGCAACCGGGGAATTTGCTCCGTCAGACCGGACAGCTCCATGAATTCCCCGACGATTGCCTCATCTGGCCCTGAAACGGCTAACGCCGGGGAGCCCACAAGCAGAATGCAACTTATGGCCAGGTGAGTATACAGCGATGTTCCCTTTTTGTATTTTATGGATCTCATGAGAATAGCTCAACGATGTCAGTCTCTTTTCGAGGATAGGGAAAAGAGCGGAATGAGAACAATTCCCCAGAAGGGTGCGGCAACGCACACCCAGCCCGAACACCGGCTGACCGTTAGCTGTTCCGTTTAATTCCAATTATCAATTTTTATGTCGTTCGGCGAGGGCTTCCCCGTGCCGGTTTCAACGAGTTCTTTGAGACTCAGCAGGAACGTGGCCCATTTCGTGCTGCAATGGGACATGAACTCGTTGGCCTCTCGCCAGTTCTTATGGCGGAAAAGGACGATGGTATATTCGCCCTCCTGAGAAAGGTTGAAGATCACGTCGGTTCTCACCCATCCCTCTGGCCCGGCTGTCACGCGCCAATCCACGTTCTTGTTGGGATCGAGCGCAACGACTTCCATGCTCATGCGTCCTATTTCTTTTCTATCCGGAGAATGGAAGCGAACCTCAATCGTTCCCCCAATCTTTGATGAGCCAGACGTGTCCTTGGTCCACCAGCTGGCGACACCCTCGACCGTCGACAATGCCGTATACACCTCAGAGACGGGTGCCTTCACTCCCACTCTATGAATGATGTCTGCCATGTTCCCTCCATTCGATTATGATGAGCGTTGATCTGATTGGCTATTCCGCCACTGAAACCACCTTCTACCTCCTAGTCGAACGAGCCTCAAGAAATCGACAAGGGAGTTAGGCGGGTTTTAGCCCTTCGCTTTCTTTGGCCTAACCCCTCTGGTACGGTACATCCATGAAGGAAGACTTATTGCGGCTGGCACACCGGCTCCCCAAAGCCGAGTTGCATCTGCATATCGAAGGCACTCTCGAACCGGAGATGGCATTCCTGCTGGCCGAGCGCAACCGTGTGCAGCTTCCGTATCCCAACGTGGAAGTGCTGCGTGCGGCCTATGCCTTCAACAATTTACAAGAATTTCTGAATGTCTACTACGGCGGGATGTCGGTCCTGCGCACGGAAAGGGATTTCTACGATCTCACGTGGGCATACCTGCAGCGGGCGCATCGAGACAACGTGGTGCATGCAGAGATCTTCTTCGACCCGCAGGCGCATCTGGAGCGCGGTATACCGCTGGAGGTTCAACTCGGCGGCATCCGCCATGCGCTGGAGAAGGGGCAGGCGCAGATGGGCATCAGCGCCAAGCTCATCCTGTCATTTCTGCGGCACCTGTCTGAGGACAATGCCTTCAAGACCCTGGAGATGGCTACTCCGTTTCTGAACCAAGTAGATGGTTTTGGACTCGACTCTTCGGAGCTTGGCAATCCGCCTGAGAAGTTTGCGCGCGTGTTCGCCGAATGCAGGAAACGGGGTTTTCGCACTACGGTTCATGCCGGCGAAGAAGGCCCGCCGGCTTATGTGTATCAAGCGCTGGACCTGCTGCACGTGGACCGCATTGATCACGGCAACCAATCGTTGGAAGACGCTGCCCTCGTTCAGCGGCTGGCTGATGAGGGCACACCGCTCACCGTCTGCCCTCTGTCCAACCTCAAGCTCTGCGTGGTGAAGTCCATGGATCAACACCCGATTCTCACCATGCTGGACAAAGGCCTACGTGCGACGGTCAACTCGGATGACCCTGCGTATTTCGGCGGATATATCAATGACAACTACCGCGCGCTCATCGAACACTTGCCGGTCACCCGCAACCATCTCTATCAGCTCACCCGTAATGCCTTCGAAGCGGCCTGGATCAGCGACGAAGAAAAGGCCAAACACCTCGATTCTCTCTATGCGAGCTTTTCCACAATGGCAACATAGCGGTTGTCGGACACCTTCCTGCCCCTGATTTCGGCCGAAATGGCAGTCCCATCTTTGCGCTGTATCAGTCGTGTGAAGCACAAGGTCTTTCCCTCACGGAGCTGATCAAGACATTGCTGGGCCATGTGTTTTTCTGCGGGAATATAGGTCTCCCTGACATGAAGATGAAGCAATTCCTCTCTCGTATATCCAAACAATTCACACGCCTTTGCGTTCACCAAGCTAAAATAACCGTCCATATCGACAGCAACAATCGCATCCGAAGCCTCCTCCATTAACAATCGATACTGGCGTTCACTCTCCTGTAAGGCCGCTTCCGCTTGCCGTCGTTCGGTAATATCTTGAGCAAAGACGAGCACCCCGATCACATTGCCCTGAGCATCGCGATACGGCACCTTATCTGTCTGCACCCAGCGCTTGTGACCCGGTGCTATCTCATAGAGTTCGACAATTCCGAGTTTCGGCTGGCCCGAGGCGATGACTGCAAGGTCATCTTGGTGATACTTCTCCGCTTCCTCAGGATAGAGGTCATAGGTGGATTGGCCTTCAATCTCTCCCACCGTTTTGTTGATAGAGGCGGCTGCTTGCTTATTGGCGCGCAGAATCCGATTCTGCGAATCCTTGTACCAGACCATCGCCGGAATGAGATCTAACAGAACCTGCTGCTCAATCTGCTGCCGCAACAGCTTCGCTTCTGCTTCCTTTCGCAGCGTGATGTCGCGGATAATCCCGCAGCTGACAATCTGCTCGCCGAATCGCCATGTGCTCAGTGACAGCTCAAGCGGAAATTCGCGCCCATCCTTTCTCAACCCGGAGAACTCAATCGTTCTCCCCGTCTGGGTGGGTCTCCCAGCGGCCTTCGCAAGTTCAAGCTGCCGCAGATGACCCTCTCGATAGCGCGTTGGCATGATGGTCGTCAGCGGCTGTCCGAGAATCTCTCCCTCCGTATAGCCGAAGAGCCGTTCGGCAGCCGTATTCCATGAGACCACCCTGCCGTCCCCATCAGCCAATACAATTCCGTCGGGCGCCGTTTGAACAACCTGACGGAACTGCTCTTCTTTCGCACTCAGGGCGCTCTCAACATGGCTCATCTTGTTGACCAATCTCCGGACGTCAACGGCCTGACGGAGGATGATCTTGAGCTCATCTCGATTGTAGGGTTTGGTGATATAGGCAAAGGCGCCACGGCGGAGGGCCTCCACGGTGTACTGCTCTTGGATGGAGGCGGTGAGGACAATGACCGGCAGAAGGGGATCCATTTCCTCTAATCCACGGAGGACCGCGAATCCACTCAGATCAGGCAATCCCAGATCCAAAACCACTACCCCAAATGAGCGCTCTTCGGCTTCGTGCAGCGCCTGCCTTCCCGTCGTCACGCTGTGCACGGTGTACCCTTCATGTTGAAGGTAATCTGAGAGAGCGAGAAGGAGATCCGGATCGTCCTCCACGATGAGGACGGAAGAGCCATGGGAAGCGAGTTGCTCGGCTTTCATGGTTTCATCAGATCACGTGGTGAGCCGGAATCTTGGAATCTGAGTGCTGAGGCATAGAAGACCTCGGCAGCGCAGAGAATGGGACAAACCCTCAAGAAAAGCAAGAGAGGGATGCTTACCCAGTGCCGCAGCGACGGACGGGCAAGAATGATGCTTCCGCTTTGTGCATTTCGGGAGTTGCGCTATAAAGAGGATTAGGTCAAGCGCTTTGGAGGAACACACATGGCACTCTCGTGGTCATGGCGACGATTGAAGAACTTTCGACGATGGAAAAAAGCAACGACGCCCGTGTTGCTCAATGCGGAGACCGGAGAACTCATCTCTTTCTCCGGCTACACCGCGCCCCCCGACGGCAAATGGATGCTTCGCCGTCCTCTGACCTTGCCTGGAAGTCCGGTGCCCCTCTTCCTCGAAGCTCGTAGCATCCCTGTTCGGACCAAGCGCAGCGACGTCAAATCCGCTGTGCCGAACTCCTCCTCTCCTTAAGATTGCCACTCTTCCATTCCCGTGATTTTGCTCGGGAGTCCTTCGACACCCTTCTGATGAGTCGCGAGCGTGCTCGGATCAGTCGCATGACCACAATCCAGACACCGCCATGCACATTGCCAATCCTGTTGGGAGGGCCCCACCATTACAACGAAGAAATCTTCTAACATGAGGCCCTGACAGCGGTCGCATTCCATGAAGATCTCCTTATCTAAGAAGAGGCTCATGATTCATGTCTCAAGTGTAAAACCCGCTGAAAGCGCGGCCTAGACCCTCAAGTGTTACTTCGGAAGGGGGGGAAATGCTAGGGGTTTGAAGAGTGGGAGAGGCGCTTTCAGCTTCGTACAATTCCACTTCAACCTTGCAATTCCGCTCACCATCTGAGAGGGAGGTTCACCCATGAACGAAAGCGTTTCAAACGGAAAAGTGATTTCCTTGGAGTACACGCTCAAGCTGGAAGACGGGCAAGTGGTGGACTCAAATGTGGGGCAAGACCCCCTCACCTACACACAGGGCGCCAATCAGATTATCCGCGGGGTGGAGGCGGCGGTGGAGGGTATGGAGGTCGGTCAAGCGAAACAGGCCGTTATTCCTCCAGCGGAAGGCTATGGCGATCCGGACCCAAAGGCCTTCCAGGAGGTGCCGAAAGACAAGCTTCCGAAGGAAATTCAGGTTGGCACCCAGCTTCATGGGAAAGACGCCAGCGGCCGCGAGATCCGACCAATTGTCTCAGCGATCAAAGATGAGACCGTTCTGTTGGACTTCAACCATCCCCTTGCAGGGCAAACCCTCTACTTCGACTTGAAAGTGGTGAGCATCGGTTGACCCACAGTGGCATCTCTCGTGGCACTTGTCTATCCGGCCAATCCATTGCACGATTCGGGATAGACAAGACACGAGAGACACCCGCTACCCAGTCCCGCCTCCGTCATATTTCGAGTATTTCTTGTCAAACTGACCGCGCTATCGCAGGATGGCAGAAATTCTTGTTGGGCAACTCACTCGCAACCTCCAAGGAGGGCATTATGGGACTAGGGAGAGTTCTCGTGGTTGATGACGAAGCGCATATCAGAACGACCGTCAAAATGGCTTTAACGAAAGCCGGATATGATGTGGTCGAGGCGGAAGATGGTGAAAAAGGCATCCAGTCGATCAAGTCGGGCGACAATCCGCTCATGGTAGACATGATTCTGTGCGACATGCAGATGCCGAAGATAGACGGAATAGGAGCAATCAATTATTTCCTGCAGCAATTTCCGTCTGTCCCTGTCGTCGTCATGACAGGGCATCCGGATATCACTACCGCCACCAAGCTGATGAAGCAGGGCGTCAAGGATTATCTGATCAAACCCATTGAGAAGGAAAAGCTGCTCGCCGTCGTCGAGGATGCGGTCAAGCAACACGTGATGTTCAAGGATAAGTTCCACGCGTAGTTACTCCCGCATTTGACCGAGGCCGTCGAAAGGATGGCGTGGTGCGTCCAAAGGACAACCTGCCTTCGGAGCACGTGGTGCTTCACAACCAACGTCGCGCTCCGCGACGAACGGTGGATCTTCGTGTCATCAACGGAAACAAGGAATTAGAGACAGCCCTCCTCATCTCTCAAGCGCTTTCACGTCACTGCACGCTCGAAGAGTTGATTGTTCAGACATTGGACACCGCCCTGGAAGCGATTGGCGCAGAAAGTGGGTCCATTTTCCTCTCGGATGCGGCATCTCAACAGCTTATCAATTATCGTTCAGTCGGGGACAAGCCGCTGCCGCCTGGGTCAGCGGTTCCCTGGAATCACGGGATTGCCGGTGCTGTGTTCAAATCGGCCCAGCACGCCGTCATTGTTGATGCCGAGAAGGATCCTTCCTTGCCGGAACGGATTGATAAATCGACCGGGTCCGTGATTAAGAATCTGGTGATCGTGCCGCTGAAGCGGTGGCAGGGCGAGCCGATCGGGGTAATTGAAGTTCTCAATAAGCGCAATCAGCAGATCAATGACGATGACGTCGCTGTCCTTACCATGATTTCTTCCCTCGCCACTCCTGCCATCGAGGAAGCGAGGTTATTTGAAGCCAAAAAGCTTGCCGAAGTGGCTCAGATGGCCGGTGACATGAGCCACGATATCAAGAATCTCCTCATGCCGGTCCTGTGTGGGGCTGAGTTGCTCAAAGAAGAACTTGACGAGTTGTACGAGAAATGGTCCATTCGCAAAACACCTCGGTCCGAGAAAAGCCTTGGATTGTGCCACGAGGTCCTCACGATGGTCGAAGAAGATGTTCGAAGAATCTCGGATCGGGTCCGAGAGCTCGCGGATTGCGTCAAAGGCATGACTTCACCGCCTCGATTTGCACAGTGTCGGATTGCGAGCGTGGTTGAAGCCGTGCTCAAGACGCTGGATCTGATGGCGAAGAAAAAAGGGGTTGCCCTCATCAGCAAGGGCCTCGATGCCCTGCCTGCCATAGAAGCAGACGAACAACGCCTGTACAATGCCTTTTACAATCTCGTCAACAATGCCATATCAGAGACGCCCTCCGGCGGTGCGATCACGATTTTTGGAGAGGCGGCGCAGACAGCCGACGTGCTCGATATTACTGTGACGGATACGGGCCGCGGCATGCCGCCGGAAATTCGCGACAGTCTCTTCACCGCACGCGCCATTAGCCGAAAAGCGGGTGGAACGGGACTCGGGACCAAAATCGTGAAAGAAGTCGTCGATGCCCATAAGGGGCATATCAACGTCGAGAGCACTATTGGCGTAGGGACGACCTTCCGCCTGATTTTGCCGCTCAGACAGGTGAAGAGCGGAAAATCCTGAGAGAGCCGCCATCGGACTCCTGCCTAGAAGTTGTTTTACGGCATCGTCGGGGTCGACCGTGTGCTTCGCGTCATGGGCAACGACGGGGCTTCAAATCCGTATTTCTGCAGGAGTTTCACAATGCGAGGCGTCGTCAGGAAATCGGAAAACTGTTCCGCCACTGAGCGCAACGAAGGTCGACAGGTCGAGACGACGGCTTGCGCGAACTGAATCTCCAGCTCTGCTCCAAATGGGGTTTCATCACTGATGCGCACGTCCCCATGATTGATCACGTTAGCGCGATAGACCAACCCCACATCAGCCTTGCCCGTACGAATCATATGCAAAATGTCCTCGGTGTGTGGCGCGTAGAGCATGTGGCTACGGCTTTTATACGTCGGCGAGAACTTTGACAGCGCGCGGGCCGTCACCTCTCCCAAATAGGACATCTCAGGGTCTCCAAGGGCAATGCGTGTGGTGCGAGCGGCCAGCGCATCAGGGAAGGACACCAAGGTGGCCTGGGAATCCGCCGACATGACGAGGACGAGGGACGTCTGTGCGAAGATGCGAGGGGCGCCACTGAGGGTGAGTTTGTTTCTGTGCAAATGCGCGACCTCTTCAACCCCAGCCGACACGAACACATCGATCGAGGCCCCCTGTTCGATTTGCCGAAGGAGTGTTTTCGATGGTGTATACACGACACTGACCGCCGCACGATATTCTTCCTGAAAGATCGGAACAATTTCGTCGAAGGCCGCTCGTAAGCTAGGAGGCGCGCCAACGGTCAGTGGTTCAGCCTGGACCGGTTCACCCATCCCGAGGAGGGATGCCCACCCAACGAGAGCGGCGACTGCGAGTCTGATCATCGAAGGGTCCAGTCTCAACGTTCGAGTATTCGAATGCCGTCGTGTCATCATACGAGTATTCACCGCCAGGAGCAGTAACAAAATTGGCACAATGCTATAATCTTGGCGATCCATTCGGCAAAGGAGGCATCAATGACGCGTACGCTCACTCATGGTGTCATCCTCGCTGTGATGATTGTTCTTCTTGGATGTCAATCAACGCCCACCCCAGATTGGGCGAGCCAGAGAATCGGTTTTACACGGGCTCCTCAGCCCGGCGGGAAAAAAACTCTTTGGATCATGAACGGCGATGGGTCTGGCCAGTCGCCACTTCAACTCGGGGCTGAGGGCAACAACTCTCTGACGTGGTCTCCCGACGGCTACGACGTTGCGTTCGAATCGATTCGGGATGGCAACCTGGAGATTTACACCGCACGGATCATCGACAACGGCGACCAGACATATTCAACTGAGAACATTCAACGAAGAACGACCTCGCCTGCGGAAGATTCATCTCCATCATGGTCACACGATTGCGCGTGGCTTGCGTTTTCGTCCAACAGAGCCAACCAGAACTATTACAATCTCTACCAACTCGATGTAAGCACCAACATCGTGACGCCCATTACCAGCGGCAGTTACGAAGATCGGTCCCCTTCCTGGTCTCCGGATGGATCTAAAGTTGCATTCACGCGCAGCCTTGATGACGGGTCACGAGAGATCTACATTCATGTCATGAGATCTGGACAGGATATTCGACTGACGACTAACGCCGTGAATGACACCGATCCCTCTTGGTCGCCGGCCGGTCGTATTATTTTTGCGAGGCAATCGGAGGACGGCAACCGTGCCGCGCTCTTTGAAATGGACCCTGTCGACGCCGATGGTGACGGAGACGGCGACCACTTAGATCCAATAACACTTCCCAACGAAAACGAATATGACCAGAAACCGGAGTATTTCCGCGATGGAAGCGCGATCGTCTTCATCCGAAGTCAGCTGGCTGGCGGCGGAGGACCAGGAGATGTTTGGAAACTCCTCGTCCAGAACGGCACCATCATGGATCCCCTTCGGAACCTCACCCAGACGAATGTGCAACACGAACATGGCGCAAGGTGGAAGCGCAACGGCGTCTGCGTGAGAAACGGAACATACTCTGCACCAACCGGACGAACCGCTGTCATGCGCTAGGCGACGCGAACGCGGATTAACCCGTCTCCGATAGCCGTCTTCAGAAGCTGCGCGGTATTGGAGACTCTTAGCTTTTTCATCATATTGGCTCGGTGAGCTTCCACCGTCTTGACGCTGATCTTGAGCTTCTGCCCGATCTCCTTGTTCTTGAAACCGGCCCAGATCAGCTCGAGTATTTCCTGCTCCCGCGATGTGAGCGACTCTGGGCGTTTCGCCCTTGGCGGGGGCTCGATGTCCGCAAGGGACATGCGGCGTGTGGGCTTCCGTTTCGTTCGTACCATCTTTACTCCCTCCTATAAGCCCGTAAAGAGTCCTGCATACGATCTAGGTCCTAGGAGTCTAGTGATCCGCTTGGCCTTTGCGTACTAGGTATCTCCCTAAGCATCTTTTTCTGTGAAGGATCGCATCGGCCTTGTAGGACTCTGCTGTAAGCCACGCCTCCCGAGCTTTGCACCGACATCTGTATGGTTCTGCCTTCTCATGAACCGAAATTTGTTCAGATTGGCTGCACACCCCGCGTGTCTCTGGTTCCATTCACCCAGAATCACCGTTCGATAGAGCCTTGCCGGCTTCGGTATACAGTTTGCTCGCGGTAGCACGGGTGGCTCGGCCTCTTTCCACGGAGGTGCATCAATGAGAGCTGTCACTGCTGATCTCTATGAGAAGCGATGGATTCCCCGACATCACATGATCGTGCCGCTACATTGTCTGCTGTCACGGAACGAAGAATCCGGCTCCGGATGGGTGAGAGACTTCTCGAGCATAGGAGCCAGCGTGATCAGCAACCTCCCTCTGACAGCTGGCGACGAGCTCACCTTAACATTACCTAAAGACGGGCAGCCGGAATTGAAAATTGCGGCGAGGGTCCGGTGGAACCAGGGTCAGTTGCTGGGGGTTGAATTTAAACACACTCCGAGAGACTAGCCGTCCCCGCTTTCACGGCCGCGGCACTTCCTGCACGCCGCATACATCCACCTGAATCAACAGATCTGCTCGCGAATCGCCGACGGTATTTCGGCGGGCTGGCGCCCGTATGATTCTGGCGGTGATGAATGCCCCATCGGTTTTGCTGTACACTGCCCACCGTTCGCATGAGCCGGTCCATTTTCTCTTTCTGATGTCATTGTAGTATGCTGCTGACTCTCATGCCAGGACTGTTCACGGCAGAGCGGATCATCGAACTGCTCGAGCGACCTACCCTGCCCTCCGCAACGAGATCGAAGCATTCACGAGCGTTCGATAATAGGCGGCGGCGCCTTCTTTGCTCGGGTTCACTTGCTCGCCGTACAGCGTGCCACGAATCCTGACGCCACGAGGAGCGGCGATGGGTCGTTTCAAAATCGTTCCGCTGATCAAAACAGTGGGGAAAGTGATCAGTTCCCTCCTTGGCGCGAATCGCGAGCACGACGTTGCGGTCTTTCACAAACTGGACGGCATACTTGATGAATCTCGCATGCAGAGGATTATGAACTATAGCTTTTTTACTGAATGCCTTCACTGTGAAGAGCGAGAACTTCTGTGCAAGTTCGTCGATGCTCTTCAAGCTGCCGACCACCAGTACCAAAATCCCGTCATCGAGTTACGAGCACGAAAACTGGGTGGGCAAATGGCAGAGCTGCTGCGAACCGTTGAGTCGACGTTTTGGTCGGACGACCGAGAGACCCTTCGCTTTCGCTCGGATCCCGTGAATCCTACTGCCTATGATCGAGAATTAGACCAATTGCACGACGCCATTGACAAGGCCTGGAAGGCCTACAAGGCATACAGACAAGTGGTGAAGGATCGACTCAAGGTGTAGGTGTAGGCAAGAGGCATTCACTTTTTCCCATGACTAACGACTTTCTTCCCTCCGCAAGGTGCCCCGCCGCTGCCCGTCGTCGAGCTCCATGAGCTGATGGATTCTTCGCCTTCTATACGGCCACCCTCCATCGATCGCCACCCGCTCCAAACACTGCATGCGGATCCGCCGCCGCCTTTCAGGGTGGTGGGTAAGCCGGAGGACACCGGCGCTTGACCACCCGCATTCCGTGCGACTGCCCAGACTTCTGCATCCGAGTTCTGTTCACCGAGTGGCATGGCTAAGGCCATATAGCTCCACCCTTGTGGATCCTGGCGCACCTGTACGAACACCTGCGTGTACTTTAGAGGCGAGTACGTGTTGAACCCTAACTCCTGGAGATTCGAGGTGTAACTGCCCTTATTGGCGTAATGCAGCTGTTCAAGACGAACGACCTCCGACAGCGCCACTTGTCCTTCGACGGCTTTGGCTTTCTCGACGGATTTCAAATGGATAGGGACAGCAATGATAGCCAGAATCGTGAGAATAGCGATACACACCATAAGGTCGATTAGCGTAAACCCATTCATGCTTGAGCTACCTGTTGTTGTTTCCATCTTTCGTGCTCTCTGGTTTTCAGGTCTCTAATACGGGTTTGAATCTGCTCGACCACTTAAACTTATCGGTGACGGTCTGTATGCACATTCCCAAGAAGGGGGGGCAAAGGACCCAGCCGAAGGGGGGGACTACACATCAACCGTTGGCCAGGAGAGCAAACGCTCCCTACCAATGTACAGTGCTCAATTACCTCTTCCGGGCGTAGCGCTCGCCTGCCGCGGCGCTATCCTATTTCTCAGAAGAGTGGTCGTGGCATTTCAGAGTGGGACGCCATCCGCCTTCCTGTGCCTCGAGCGACTGCATCAGAGACCATGCACTTCTCCGCGTCTCGCATGACCAAGAAGAAGGTTCTACGTAAGGTGTGAAAAGAAGCGCCGGCAACTGCGGCTGATTGCCCGCGGTACTCCAGTAGGATTGTGTGTCACGGCCGACAGCACGAAGATACAAGTTCAGGGGACGTTGAGGAGTCGTGCCTATCAGAGAATCGAAACTGCTTGGTACCGCACAATGAAGCACCACTTCACGCTGTTTGATCGTTTGATCCTCCTTGCCCCCTTCCTGGTCCCATTTATTGTGTGTGTGGGAGTGGTCGTCGGCCTGATTGCGCCAAGCGGACTCCTCGACCCCAGATTCGCCTTTATCCTTTCTATCATCTTCGCGGTGTATATGCTGATTATGCTTTGGCGTACCTCCACGTTAGGGTCCCCACTGGCTCAGGATGAAACCGGCGCTACGTCAACCACACGAAAAGTCTTGCTCCTGATCATCCTGTCCCTCATAGGCGCTGCGGTCGCCTACCTCCTGCTGGGAATACAACGGTAATGCTTGAAGCGGGGATAGATTCCCCTTGCGGTCAAAACCGATACTCTCCTCCCAGCGAAAAGATGTTATCAAAGAAGCCTCGCGTGGCCTGCGTGGACGTGCGCTGTGTGCGCTGATAGCCCAGCGTGGCGGCGGCGTTCGCGGCAAAATCATATCGCAACTCGGCTCGGCCTTGATGGGTATCATCCTGCCGGCCCTGATGCGTGTCTCCCATGATGCCGCTCGTGAAGTTCTTTTGGACGTAAACATACCGCAACGACAGTGAGAGCTTGGGCATCAGGCGGAGCTCTGTATCAAACGACAGGAAATGCAGGTAGTATGAGACGTCATCCATAAACTGCGGCTCCTGCCGGCCGTCTGCGAGCCCCCGCTCATAGAGATAGCCCAGCTCGAACTCGATCCATGAGGCAGGAAGATAATTGACTCGCGGACCGACCGAGTAAAATGTGGTATCCCTCTCCGCGAAGGGTTCATTGTAGAAGCGCAGACCATAGCGGGTGACGAGCGTCCCCGTCAGCTGCTCGTTCATCCGGCGCTCGAATTCCGCCCTCCAATTATGAGACGTGACCCGTTCTTCCTGAACCGTCCGGTTTCCGCTTTGGCGTTCAAAATTGGGCCCGAGAAACAGGTTCGGGATGTAGCGATATCGAAGGAGTATCGATGTGTCTTTGTTCAGCCATTGGCGATCTTGAATGCGATAGTCTCCGTGATTGAAGATCGGTTTGTCGGTATAGATGAATCCGTGCGCTTTGACCGACAGCTCATTGCGGCCCATGCCGACGGTGCCCGAACGGATGACTTCGAGTGACGGCTCCCAAATCACATCCTCCGGGTCGCCCAAGCCAACAGCAGTTGGTAAAGACGGATCTTCGCTCAGTGCAAGGCGGCGAGCCGAGGAAAATTGAAATGCATCAGTCGTGTAACTGACCTGTTGCTCTGCAATCGCAGACCATTCAGCTTTGGCAAGCCGAGCGGTGTCCAGGCAGACCGTGGAGATTCCAGCGGCGACACAGGCAATCACGCCCCGGCTAAGCAGCCACCGACCCAGCCATCGCGGCATCGCTCATTTGCCCAACGACCGTACAAACAGTACCACCTGCCACGCCTCTTCTTCAGTCAGCACTAATGGAATAAAAGGCGCCATGTCGGTTCCCGGACTTCCGTTCTTGAGGATCCAGAAGAGCTCACCGTCCGTTCTGGCCGCTTGCCATGCCTGATCGGTAAAATTCCGTGGCAATTTTCCCCGCAGCCCCTGAATATCACCCAAGCCTCTGCCGTCCCGTCCATGGCAGGTCGCGCAGAATGCCTTCCCCAGAAAGATCGCCTTTCCCTTTTCGATGTTCTCCTCCGTGACCGGCACGGGGTTGGTCCATCCTCGAGCCTCTTCCATGACATGAGGGGGCACCCTCGGTCGCAATACTTCCGCATCGCTCCCGAGGGTTGGACCCGGCCACAGAGACAGCAGTACTAAAATGACGAAAAGAACTGGCCGACTCATTTAGATTCGTGACCCGGGAACTTATGTCCCAAGGACTGTGGGAAGCTGACGCTTCCGTCGGGGAACTCAAGCCCCTTCTGCCACAGATGGTAGATCACTCCATCCGTTTTGGACGCGGCCTCGGCGACCGCTTTTGCCTTGTCTTCCGGCATA
>DATIGH010000129.1:0-3383 GCA_035454845.1 Nitrospira sp. | reverse complement strand
CTGCGGGCCGCCTACCACGACTTGCTCGATCCCGAGTATGGGTATACGCCTGATGCGCAAATCGAAGTGATGTCCTTCGCCATCCGGCACTATCACAACCAATCTCAGGCGCGTCTCGAGCGGTTCAGCCCCTTGAACATGATTTCTCTTTCACCGATGGATTCGCTCTTTCAGGCTCCATCGTGGATGCTCAACATCGGGATGAACACCATCGCCCACGGCGGCTGTCAACTGTGCACGAATGGGTACTTCAGCGGCGGCGTCGGCGGAGCCGTTGAAACGCAAGTGCTTGGGCGGCAGGTGTGGTATGCGATGGCCGAAGTGGAGGCCAATGCCAGCAAGGCCTATGAGGAAAGTCACCGCATCGGCGGGGGCGGAACGATTGGTCTCTTGGCCGATATCACCGATCGATGGAAGCTTCTGGCGACCGGGACATACCTCCGCTACGCGCTCGGCGAAAAATCCGAAGATATTCGCTGGTCTGTCGGACAACGATTCTCGCTCACCACAAACTTAGCCGTCCGAGTGGAGTATCACCATCGCAGCCACGATGATGATGTGTTGGCCACCTTGCATTTGTATTTCTAGTGGAGACACTGTGTGGGGTTCTGTCATCCGTGTCCCTTTGGTTATTCTCCTTCTGACCTTGTGCGTCGCGGTTCCGGTCGCTGAGGCGCAGGAACGCGGGTCGACGGATGACTCCTTGTCCCGAACGGGACCGGAAATCTACGGAGCAATTTTTGTCCTGGGCTCCTTATCTGAGAATCGGCCCCTGAATGTCGGAGGCGAGGCCCTCCCGTCAACCACGGTCAAAAACGGTGCCGGTGGCGGGTTTAAGGCCGGCGTGTTTCCGGCGTTCACGGGGTACGTGCTGGGGATTCAAGCGGAATCGTTCGGATTGGGCCATGGCATCACGGCTCCGGCGTCCACGGGTCCTGCTGGAATCCAATCGGCACGAGGAACCTTGTTGGCGTGGACGACCATGGTGAGTCTCCTTGTCCAGTACCCTGGCAGAGAATTCAAGCCCTACGCGGGCATCGGGGTTGGCTGGTCGTCCTCCTACATGGTCGACGCCACGCTGACGAACGGGGCAATGACGCAGACCGGCACGTTGCGCGACACAAGTCTGGCTGTTCAATACCTGGCCGGCCTCCGCACACATCTGACCGAGAGCGTCTTTGTATTTGGCGAATATAAGTACTTCACAAGCCGGTACCAGTGGAGCGGCAGCCTTGAGCCGGCTCTTGATTTTCGGACACACATTGTCGCCGTTGGTGTCGGACTCGCATTTTAATGAGAGAGGTGACAGGCCTCTTGCCCGCCCGAGTGAGTCCTGCTACAAGTGGTCTTCAACGTTCCGGACTCCTTGCAATGAATCCCAAAACCCATCGTCGCGGCGAGCGTGTAGCCGGACAGCGTTCGTGCGTCCCACTGGCCCCCCATCCTCCGCTTCACCAGTACTATCGGGAGGACGAGGCCCGGCAGCGCTTTCTCAACGATCTGTTTGACCGCACGGCCTCCCAGTATCGCAACGTCGACAAGGCCACAGGCCTCGGCTCTGGCATCTGGTATCGCCGACGAGCGCTCCGACAAGCCGGGCTGGCCCCGGGAATGCACGTGCTGGATGTCGCGTGCGGTCCGGGCCTTATGGCGCAGTGCGCTCATGACATCGTCGGTCCTTTTGGTTCGGTGATCGGTCTAGATCCGAGCCTTGGCATGTTGCGCGAGGCAAGCAAAGGACCCTGTGGAAAATTGGTCATGGGCATCGGTGAACGGCTGCCTTTTGCCAATGCGCAGTTCGATTTTCTGAGCATGGGCTATGCGTTACGCCATTTGTCAGACCTTAGAGTGGCATTTGCGGAATATTGCCGCGTGCTGAGGCCGGGTGGCGTCGTGCTCCTGCTGGACATCTGCCGCCCGCGCTCGCCATTGTTACTGTCTCTTTCACGGTTCTACATTAAGACGGTGCTGGGCATCGCCTTCTCGGCATCCACTGGAAACCGCGACATGAAGACGCTCATGGACTATTGGTGGGATACGACCGAGTCCTGCGTGCAGCCGGAAACGGTGGTGGACGCATTGATGGAGGCGGGATTTTCGGAATGTTCGGAGCATGAAATGTTCAGCGGCCTCTTGCATGACTACCGTGCCGTGCGCACTTAAGGAACGGTCGGGCGCCTTCGAAGGAGACTATGTCATCACCGGCCTTGGAACATGAGATTGCGACGCTGATCGTCCGGACGCTCAAGCTGAGCGCGGATCCGTCCACCATCCAGCCTGAGGCCGCCTTGTTCGGCGATGGCCTTGGCCTCGATTCCATCGATGCCCTGGAGTTGTCGTTGGCCATTGCTCAAACGTACGGCTATCACATCAAGTCCAGCGATCCGGAGATCAAGGCCATGTTTTCCTCCCTCAGGGCGCTCGCACGGGCCATCGAAAAACATCGCACCAAGTGAACGCTGTGGGCGTTATGTCGAATGCTCCGCTGATCGGCCCGTATGGTCCGGACGATGCGCTCGCCTGGGAAGCGGACGGGCCGCGATCCGCCGGAGAATTTCTCTCTGATGTTGCCGATCTCGCCGATTCCCTGCCGGACTGCCCCTCAATCCTGAACCTATTGTCCAATCGATACGACTTTCTCGTTGGATTTGCGGCGGCCATGGTACGGAGCCAAGTGACGCTCTTGCCCCAAAGCCGGGCGCCGCAGACGCTGCGCCGTATCGCCGGTGAATCGGGCGACTGCTGCGTGTTAACCGATCGAAATGAACCCATTGAAGGACTTACCAGTCTCACGTTGCCCTTGCGGCGACGCCGGCCCTTTCCTCTCTTGCCGGTTCCGCATATTCCCCTTCACCAGCAGGTGGCCGTGGCCTTTACTTCCGGCAGCACAGGGCAACCCATGCCGCACCGGAAAACGTGGGGCGCGCTCGTGTCCGTGGCTCGAGCCACGGGGTCACGCTTCGGACTCAATGCTGGGGGCCGTCGTGCGGTCGTCGCGACGGTCCCGCACCATCACATGTTCGGGCTGGAAGCCTCCGTCATGCTGCCGATTCAGCACGGCCTGAGCATGCACGCGGGCCGGCCGCTGTTTCCCGAGGATATGCGCATCGCTCTCGAGCAGGTGGCAGGGAGGTCGGTGTTGGTGACCACGCCGGTTCACCTTCGGGCGTGCGTGATGGCCGGCGTGAAACTGCCTCCGATGGAGATGATTCTTTCGGCGACTTCGCCGTTGCCCCGTGAGCTGGCACGCGAAGCCGAAACGCGGTTCGATGCACCGGTGAACGAAATTTTCGGATTTGCAGAAGCGGGGAGTGTGGCGTCGCGGAGGACGGTGGCCACAGAGGACTGGCACATGTTGGACGGCGTCACATTGACGGGCGAGG
>DATIGH010000128.1:0-8231 GCA_035454845.1 Nitrospira sp. | reverse complement strand
ATTGGGGAGTCTAACAAAGCAAAAAGAGGAAATGCAAGGGAGGTATGAGGCAGGCAAGGGCTGATGACCTCCTGTGCTCGCCGAACGCGCACACCAGAAATGGGATGGATCAGCCTGGTCAGTCCTTGTGCTCGCGGAAGGGTGGAGGTTGGACGTGTAACCACTGCTTCAGCGAGAGGTGAAACCGCACGGTGCCGCTGCTGCTTGGCTCCGCCAACTTGGTCCGTCCCGGACTTCGTCCGAACGGACCTTCAGACATGGCGTCTCGCCATCGCCTAAAGAGCGACCGCAGCAGTGGCGCCGTGCACCTCTCGCAAGACGCAGGTGGTTCCCACCGTCCAACCCGAGGAGAAAAGAAATAGCGTGCGCGCGCACGTTAGGACTGACCCAGGCTGCTCCTTATGGGAAGGGATAAGCTAGCTTGGAAGGAGCACTATCAGGCGGTGCTCGCTTGGGACAAGGCCGCGTCTCGGCGCGGCCAGGGTTGGGTGGGTGAGAAGGGCAAAGGCCGCGTCTCGGCGCGGCCAGGGTTTGGGAGGGTGAAAACGTTCGCGCACTTGGAGGTCAATCAGCCCCTGCCACTAAGAAAAATGGGAAAGCCTCAAGAAGTGTGCTCGTCGAAGCGCGCAGTTGGAAGCCACCTAGCCCACCCCAGAGGAAGGGCGAACGTAGCCGCTAACAGAAAGGAATGCGCACGGATGGTCTTTAGCCCTGCTCAACCGGTTCAGGGATCAGCGTCGGCGGTTCCCACGACACCTGCAACTCCTGATCGATAACCGATTGAGTGTCGCAGGCAGCCTCTTCCCGTTCCATTGGCAGCAGCGCCTGTTCGGCTTCGCCCAACTCTTTGAATTCGCGCAGCGGAGGCAGCTGACTCAGGTCATGGAGGCCGAAATGTTCCAGAAAGAATTTGGTGGTTCCGTACATGATTGGCCGGCCTGGCACTTCCTTTCGTCCCACGATGCGAACGAGTTTGCGTTCGAGCAGGGTTCGGAGCACACCTGAGGTTTCGACGCCGCGAATCTCTTCGATCTCGGCTCGTACCAACGGTTGCTTATAGGCGATGATCGCAAGCGATTCGAGCGCGGACCTCGATAGCTTCTGAGCCGTTTTCGCCTTGTCCAAACGCTTGAGCCAGGGGGCAAATTCCGGTTTGGTGACCAGGCGATAGCCGCCGGCCAGCTTGGCTAGCTGGATCCCTCGACTGTCCTGAGCGAGATCTTCTTCCAGGCGCTTGAGCGCCTGTTCGACTTCGGCTTTGGAAACGTGGCCAATCGCGGTCGTCAGGCGCGAAACAGGAACCGGCTCGGGAGATACGAAAAGGAGCGCCTCGAGAACGGCCGCCAGTTCACGCCCTTCCAGGGGATCCTCGGCCTGCGTCGTGCGCAGAGAAGCCGAGCCGTTTTCCGACGACGCGTCCTCTACTTCTGCGCTCATGATCTCGCTCACGCCTTCCATGCCTGCGTCACGCAGCTCCTCTGAACTCATCCTTACCTCCATTCCGAATCATCCAATTCCGCCGGATCCGGCACCAACGAGAAGGCGCGAGACACCAGGATCGGCCCGAAATTTTCCGCCTGATACACACGAACTGTCCGCAGACGAATGAGCTCCAGCAGCGCCAAGAACGTCACAATGATCACCAACCTGTGACAAGATGCTTCGAACAAGGCCTCGAACCCGATGGATTCCTGCCCTTCCAGAGCCTCCAGCAGGACATTCATGCGGTCACGGACCGTCAAGTTATCGGGAATAATTTCGAGCAGCTTTTTGCCAGGGTTGCGGTTGAGAATTTCCTGCAACGCATCGACGAGGTCGAACAATCCGATGTTGTCGAGCAACGTCTCATCAGATTGAGCCACATCCTCGGAAGGCGCGATGGGCCGGCTATAAATCTCCCGCCACATGCGCTCTTGTGTATCCAACTGCCGCGCCGCCTCTTTGAACGTTTTATACTCGAGGAGTCTTCGAACAAGTTCCTCACGCGGG
Source organism: Nitrospira sp. (assembly GCA_035454845.1). Taxonomy (GTDB): domain Bacteria; phylum Nitrospirota; class Nitrospiria; order Nitrospirales; family Nitrospiraceae; genus Nitrospira_C. Next base: position 6,242 of record DATIGH010000128.1, on the reverse strand, counting down.
TCGGGTCCATCCTCATCGTCCTCGGCACTTTCTTCCACCGGAAGCAGCATCTTCGATTTGATCTGTAGAAGCGTGGCAGCCATGACGAGGAATTCGCCGGCGACTGTCAGATTGAGGTCCTTCATCGCCTCGATGTAACTCAGGTACTGCTGAGCAATCATGGCGATCGGAATGTCGTAAATGTTGATTTCGTTTTTCTTGATCAGGTGGAGAAGCAGATCGAGAGGTCCCTCGAAATTCTCGATACGGACCTGGTAAGGCAGTTCGGTTTGTTCGGACCCGCCGAATCGGTTATCCACAAGCCGCTTTATACCAGCTTTGGTGAGGTTGAGCAAGGGCCGATCTATTAGTTGTGGTAGGAAAGTCACCTGGATCGAACTAGATACGCAATGAGCATAGCGCTAAATAGGAGCAGTGAGAGGGTGATGACATACTGAATCTGCCGATTCTCGATCCCCAAACTTTGGGCCTCGCCCGAGCGCTTTGCACGTGCAAATTGGGGTCCCCTTTCAAAAAACGCCTTGGAAAAATCTTCGCGGCCGTTGAATTGAGCGTCGTCAAAATCCGCCGTCGCCCGAAAGGTCGCACGGCGAAAGTACGCATCCCCATCGAACCGGGTAAACGTAAAGAATGCATCGCCGTCGAAGAGCGCTTCAGAAAAATCCGCCAACCCGGCGAACAGGCTTCCCGAGAAGCCTGTTCCCAGCTTGAAGTACGTTCTGGAAAGATTTGCCTCACGGTCGAAACGGACTTCCAGAAACTCCGCCAATCCGCTGAAGCCGGACTGCTGAAATGTCACCGGCGCGTAAAACCGCGAGCGGTGAAAGCGCGTATGCGGCCCGAAGGCCGTTTTTTCACCGGTGACCTCGCCAAGAAACTGCCCTTGCACGAAATAGGTTTCTGCCAAAAACACCGCTCCGGACAACGTGACGGGCTGCACAAACACGGAGCGCGACAAATCGATTATCTGCTCGAACGTCGTGCCGGTAAACGTAACAGGAGAACTGAAGACGAGAGTGCCATCTGCAGATCGATGGACGATTTTCCCCTGCACGGTCGAATTCACGATCGACAGCGCGCCGGCAACTACCCTGACCTCTTTGTCCGGCGGACCGATGATTCCGTCAAGCGCCGGAGGATCGGCCACCACGGGCAACGTCTCCAGAGCCAGGTCGCCGCGAATCACCACACCGTCAAGATCGATGCTCTGTCCTTCCTTCACGGCGGCCAACAGTGCTGAGGCCTTGACGGCATGGGCTTCGCGTTGGGCAAGCGTGCAGCCCTCGGCAAGATGCTTCTTGAAGAGGCGTTGAGCGCCGGGCGCCTTGTCGTCGACGAGGCAGCCGGCGGCGAGAGGATTCGGCATCAGGGAGAGCACAGTCACGAGACACCATGACGCGATGCACACAGGTTTTGACATCACGGCGGGGTAAACACCTGTGCCCGGGCGCCGCGCGTCAGCCTTCCCCAAGAGCTTCTCGAATCCCTGTCCGGATGGCTTCATATTCTTCCGCCGTCAGTCGATGCATCCCCAGCGCCAGCCTGCGCGTGAGTTCCGGCGGATCCTCTATGCGGAGCGCACGCAACAAGAGGGCCTGACTGGCCTGGGCCGACCATGTCCAACGTCTGATGCCGTCGATTCGAACAAATCCATGCCGGGCTTCCGTTCGCAATTCATCTTTGAGAAATTCGTCCAAGGTGGAAAAGTCCTTCACGGGAGATACGATGCTAAATTCCGCGCAGAGACCTATTTTCAGCACATACACCAGACCGCGCGATTCGGATGTAAGGAAGGTTTGAAGATTGGATCGAATTAACGCCGTGCACAAGCCCCACAACCCATGCGAGAGTTGGAGGTCCGCACTCGCTTCGGACGTCCGTTCGCGCAGCGCTGGCACAACGAAGAGAAAGTCGCTCATGAGAAGGGGCTCAGCACGGTGTCACCGAGGATGCAACCGGCTCGACCCGCGGAGGCGGAAGCAACCAGAAGACTGTGCACAGCTGTCAGTTCGGAAATATCGATCAGGTGAGAGGACAGCGTTCAGGGCCGATAATCGTCTGAATCATCCAGGAGGTCGTCGGACTTTTCGAGATAATCAACGTCTTCTTCGTCATCGTCGAGAGAGAGATCCTCTTCCATATCTTCGTCCATTTCGCTTTCGCCGCTGAGATCGATCTCCTCTTCCCCTATCTCGTCGTCATCCAAATCGGGTTCCTTCGGAATGACCGCAGTCCCTTTGGCCGCTGGCGTTTTCCTCACTTCCTCGTCAGACACGAATTTCTTGGCCACCGTGGGCTTGGACGGGGCTGGCCCTGAGCCGACTTTTTTCTTGGGAGCTGTTTTAGGCTTCGCCGTGCTCTGTTTTTTCCCCGGTCTCTTCGTCGCTTTCTTTGGCGTGCGTTTAGTCTTGGCTTTAGCAGTTTTCTTTTTGGCCGGACGCTTCTTCTTCGCCATCGATCCTTCTCCTCCATCCGCACACGCGTTGATTGAGTGATGCGGCCTCCATCTAGCATGAACCTACATAGGGTTGCAACGGGGTCCGTGACTGGGGCGGGCATCCCTTCAAGGGGTGATCCATACCGTCACAATGGCCGGAGCACTGTCCGCGCCTTTCATGGTATCCGGTCCAGCCATATCCGTGACAACCAGAGAAAATTGATACTGTTTCTGCTCAGAGACTTTTGGAGCCACGAACGTCGCCTTGGCTTCGTTCACATTACTGAGATTGACGCGGTGCCCCAGGATCTGCTTCCACTCGAAGTGCAGCGGATCGCCGTCAGGATCACGGCTTTTGAGGCCGTCAAGCAACACCAGATCTCCTGACCTGGCGTGTAATTCCCTGACCACTTCGGCAATCGGCGGACGATTCGGCTCTCCATCTGCCTGGACAATCACGTCCAGCGTCCCCCTTGTGCCACGGTTTTCCACGGAAACGGTCGCTTTGCCCGCGCCGGTGAGCTGCATTACGCCGTTGGCATATACCGACACGATCTTCTCATCTGATGAATGATAGCGGCTGCCGGCACCGGGGCCAGTGAGCGGCCTCGATACGCCGTCACTGAAGAGTCCGAGCGCCGGAACCATGACCCGTTTGCCGACCTGCTTCAGTCTCCAGGGCTTGTCCACGGTGAACTCAATCGTTTGCAGTTCCGCTGTCGTCCCGACGATCACCACCACTTCGTCAAATTCCTCGTGACTCTGCATTCGGCCTTTCACAACCTCGCCCACCGCTAATAGTCGCATCCTGCCAAGAGCCTCGACAGGAACCAGCACTGTTCCAACAAACGGGGAACCGTCTTGCGATGGGGTATACGGGGCCGCGCTGGCCCGATGGGAAGCCTGGGGTTCTTCGTCGATGCGGTACCAATAATAGCGGAGATGCCGGATATTCAGGTCTTTACCCACGTCCACGGCGACCGGTAGCGCCTGACCGGAAGATACCTGGGCGTCGGGACCCGGCATCGTCAGGGTAAGCGCCCAAACCGGCAGGGGAAGCAGGCCGGGGAACCACCCGCTCGAGAATGAAAAAACCATCATCAAAAACAGCAACCGCACGCGCTCCTAACCTTCCTTGAAATAAGGCGAAGAATCGTACAATCCGGTGCTCAGGTCAAGACCCTCATAATGGCAAATGTGCCATCCAGACGACTACTTGTCTGCTTGACCGGCATGGTAGAATGATTATGCTCCTCTGGTAGTCATGAACAGCGCGATCTACAGACGAACGCTCGTCGCAATGCTCGCCATGATGGCTTTGACCGCGTGGCCGACGTCAGCCACGCCTCCTTATACCGCCATCATCATTGATAGCGGATCGCCGTACTTTGTTCCAAAGTCCGCCACCGTCTCCACCGGCGCACCGATCAGATGGGAGAATCCTACACCGACGGAACACACCATCACTCATGTCGCTTGTCTCGAAGACGGTAAAGGCTGCGCATTTGACTCCGGCATTGTGCTGCCCAACGACACCTACACACACCCAGGCTTGGCTCCGGGCAAGTACCAGTATCTATGCCGCATCCATCCCATCATGCACGGGACGATCATCGTGACGGACAGTGCTCCCGTGCCTTCACAACTCTAAATCCACCAGCGCCTTAGAGACTGTTGCAGAAAAAGTCAACGCTCATGTAGGCTGCTGCGCGTAATACGTCACGAGTCGCATGAAGCCGGCTGTCGCTGTTCACGAGCCCCGTCATCTCACGGGAGAGACCCTAAATCTCCTGGCCTGGCACGTCCCCGATTTGGTCGCCTACCAACACCAATCGGACGAATGGTGGTTTGCACCGCTCGACGACAATCTTCCCATCGTCAGATTGAACAGCACCGGCCTCGAGATGCTCAAGGCCATGAACGGCCACACGACGGTTCGCACCTTGATTGAGCGATATGGGGACAAAGTGTGCGGTCCGGACGGACAGCCTGGGCAATGGCATTTGGAACGCTGGGCGCTTCCCAATTATTCGCTGTGTTACTACGGATCCGAACCTCCAGGCGGACATCGCCATAAGGCCAAATGGGATCTGCTGCTTCAACAGATTCGAGAAGGCTGGTCAGGACAAGCTGGCTTTGAGGGTGAAGACCACCTCCAGGACTTTCACGTTCACGATTTGAAAGATAGTACTGGAGACGACGGGCATTTTGATCTGATCGAAACGACAGTCTCGCACCTCTTCCGTGAGCCCACCGAAGCCCTCAACGGGTTGACCTATGGCAGGCTGCTCATGCAGAAACTCCGTCGCCTGGGGTGGTTCAATCCGAAGCCGCATATCATCGTGGAAGTGGGAGGCGGGCTCGGGTATGTGGCCAGGGAACTCGGCAAAGAACTGCTGCCTTTCGAAAAAGAGAGCATTCGATACTGCTCCATCGACATCACGAAACCCTTCCTGAAACTACAAATTATGCGCGCCAAGGCTGGCGGTTGGCCCTGCACGGGCACGCAAGCCAATGCAGAATCGCTGCCCTTTAAAGACAACTCGGTGGATTTGGTCATCGATAATGAGAACATGGCCGACATGACGCCTGTCAAGCTGACGAAACAGGAATTGCTGTCGGGAACAGGCGCCACTCCACAACATCAAGAAGCGTTGGACTGGATCAGGCGCGTGCGCCTGCCGCTCCTCAATAACTTGCCCGACGAGGTCATCTTTAACTTAGGTCCATTTCGATTTGTCGCTGAATTGTGGCGTGTACTCAAACCCGGCGGACGAGCTTTTCTCACGGAATTCGGCATTGAAGAAGGTTGGCCGGCGCCCGTCAAGCTGCCCGGGCACACCGAATATGAAGTCCAGTACAGCCATCTGCGGCAGGCCGTCCGCTGGCTCGGCTTTCACGAACAATTTCTCCCGCTTCCGCAATTCCTCGCCATGAAGCCGGACATGAAAGTGCTTTGCACCGGCGCGGCCTATACCATTCAGCGGTTTTGCCAGGCGATGAACAAACCGTTCGTCGTCCGTGCCTATAGCGAGAACGAACTCAAACAGGCGCTTGGTGATCTGCACGCGAAATTCCAGGGAACGCACTATCACGACGTCGCAGATCCGGCCTGGTTTGGATTAATCGATTTTAAAGTCCTGTTATTGGAAAAACCGGGAGGCGCGCCAAAACCGACATTCACGGAGAATAAAGGCTATAGATGGTACTCTCAGCGATGAATCCTACAGAGCGGGTCCTGACGCTGACCAGCCTGTCCGTCCTCGCACCCCGCCCGGTGTAGGGACCCCGCTGCGGGCGGACAGGCGTCCAGGTCAGCGCCACCCGCATAGAGTAAAGTATTCTTTTGTGGAGTAGTGGTCGTACTGGGGGGGGAAGGACACAGAATTTTAAACCTTATGGGCGCATGGCTAAGTGAATTAGCAACCCTTCGCGCAATCCGAGATCGCTCACGATACACACTCGTTCGCCCAGGGTTTCCATCACCGTTCTCAAGATAATGGTTCCAGCAGCGATGACGTCCTCACGATTCTTTTCCAGCCCCGGCATGCCGACTCGCTCTGCTTTCGTGCGGGTCAGCAACTGCTGTTCGAGATCGACGATCGCATCCATTGTCAGCCGATAATTGTGAATCCTTGACGGCTCATACGCCGGCAAGCGTTGCGCCATTGCCGCCAACGAGGTGATTGTCCCGGCCGTCCCGACGAACGCGGCCCCTGCGATTCGCGTACGCAGCGCCGATACCGCTGCTGTTTCCCTTCGGATCCACTCTCGTGCGCGCTGAATCTCTTCCTTTGTCGGCGGA
>DATIGH010000127.1:0-12636 GCA_035454845.1 Nitrospira sp. | reverse complement strand
AGTGCCACGCCGCGTACGGCGCCCTGGTGCCCCTTGAGCGTGCGGAAGCATCGGCCGGTTTTCAGGTCCCAGAACCGAATGGTGTTGTCGTCGCCCGAGCTGATGAGCACCTTGCCGTCTCCGGTGACGACCAACGAGCGGATCCAGCCGCTGTGGCCCTTCAATGTCCGATGCTCGAGCGCTTGCGGCATTTCAAACATCTTGATCGTCTGATCGCGGCTTCCGGTAATGAGGTACTTCCCGTCAGGTGTAAAGGTCATGGCGCCGATCCAATAATCCATCGGCTTCTGGAATCCGCCGTCGTCCTCGATGAAGTAGCCGCGAGTCTCGGTCGAATCGTCCTCGGTTTCCTGCCAGTGTCCGTTGTGCACAATCTTCTCTTCGCCGCTGGGCAAGACTTCCCAGATCTTGATCTTGCCGATGTCCATGCCGCTGGCGAGATGGCGGCCGTCCGGCGAAAATGCGACGCAGACCGACCAGTGGTGATCGTACTGGTCTTTGCCAAGCAAGGTCATGAGCTCGGTTCCGGTCGTGACTTCCCAAATCTTAATGTCCTTATTGTGGCTGCCTCGCGCCAGCATCAAGCCGTCCGGCGACAGCGACAAGCTGGTGATGTTGTGATCGTAGCGCGTGAAGAGCAGCTTCAGCGGCTCGCCGGTTTTGGGATTCCACAGGCGAATCGTCCGGTCTTCGCTCCCCGTGGCCAATGCCTGGCCATCCGGCGTATAGATGACGGCGCGTATGTCGTGGGTATGGCCGCGCAGTGACCGAAGCAGCCGGCCCGTCTCGATGTCCCAAATGCGCACGAGGCGGTCGACGCCGGCACTGGCGAGCGTGAGGCCGTCGGGCGCGAATGCGACGGTCCAGACGCCGTGGGAATGTCCGCGAAAGGTTCTCACCTCGCGGGCGCCCGTTGTCCAATAGTCCAACGAGTCAAGTGGAGCTGCCGCGGGAGCCGATGGAGCCGGGGGTTGAAGAGGGACGGTCGATGATGCGCCAGGTTGTGTCATGGATGGTACCTTGTAGAAATCCTCAATGGTCACCCGGCCGGCGACGACTGGCTTGATTGCAAATCGCCGTTTCTGGCCAGTATAATTTGCGGTCGTTTCGGTGATCGTAAGAGAAGCCACGGCGCCAAGTCAAGCCGCTCAGCGCGCCTGAACACCGCGTCACAACCGGGAAAGCGGCTCCCGGCACTGAAAACCGAGGCTACTATGGAAATGCGTTTCCAGCCTGCTTTGCTGCAGGAAGTGATCGACTCGTTCGTCGAAAAAACCGAACGGGAAGGTGACCCCACCTATTATAAGGAATTCCACGAACTCGCCGACCCGATCTACGAGAAGTTCACGCTCGACGACCGTGAGAGCGAATTCAAGAAGCTGTATCAATATCTGTTCGGCACCTGGGGGTTCTCAGACATCATCCGCGATGCCTTCAACGAATATCCGCTCGTCAAAGAAAAAATCGGCATCGTGCTTGTCAAAGGCGTCCTCAAGGAAGATCAAGAAGGCGTCGACATCCTGCGCAAGTGGGGTTCAGTCGAACAGGATCTTGCCAAGCAGTTCGAGGAGAAAGGGCTGAAGGGCGTCGGCATCAAGCTGATTCCCCGGCGGTTTTATGATCCGGCGCTGACCCGGTACTGCCGGCACGAGCTCATGCACATCTCCGACATGCTGGATCCGGTCTTCGGCTATGACCCGGATACGAAGGTGGGACTGAATCCCGGTGAGGAAACCCTCATCCTGCATCGGTACCGCATACTCTGGAGCTTGAGCGTGGACAGCCGGCTGACGACTGCCGGTAAGGAGCCGATGCTCCGGAAGGAAGACCGTTTCAAGGAATTCCGATCCTGGTACCGGAAGATTCCCGCGATGCAGCTCAAGTCCGTGTTCGAAGGCTTGTGGCAAACCGGCTTCTTCACCCACTCGGAATTGATCGAAATGGCGACGGACACGTTGCGGGTCATGGACCGCGCCGTCGACGTCGAAGGCGGCGAAGTGCCCGAGACGGAAAACAAGGTCATGCTCATGCCGGGCTTCCCGTGTCCGCTCTGCCGATTCCCGACCTATTCTTGGGTGGAAGACATGGGCAACAAACTCGAATCCTACGTGCTGGATTTCATCCGTGAGAATCACCCGGGGTGGGACATCGAGTTCGGCGCCTGCGACCGCTGCGTGGAAGTGTACAAGCTGCGCGCCGACGGAGTCATGTAGTTTGAAAAATGTGTGATGAGAATTTGAAATGTGGAATGGCGAGAGCCCCGAGAGCCCAATGATGCAATTGGCAATGTGGAATTATGCGTTGTCTGAGATCTGAATCTGAATGTTGCAATCTGAAATCTAAGATTTGAGATGGCAGCAGATCCCAAATACGGGCGCCGAGACTTTTTCAAGGATTCCGTCCTCTCGGTTGCCAAAGCGGCGAAGGAATACGCCGCCCATGCGGACGCAGCGCCTAAAAAACCTGCGCCCGCCATCCGGACGGATTGGCTGCGTCCTCCCGGCGCCGTGAGTGAAGCGCTGTTTTTGGAACGCTGCACCCAATGCGGCGATTGCATCAAAGCCTGTCCACACGATGCCATCGTGCCACATGCAGACGGTACCCCCGTGATTTATCCCGACCAGATGCCTTGTTATCTCTGCGATGATGTGCCCTGCATCGCCGCCTGTGCGACCGAGGCGTTGTTGCCGATCTCCGGGACGGAGGTCATTCGGATGGGCATGGCGGTCGTCAATCATCGACTCTGCACGGCGGGGCAGGGGTGCCATGCCTGCGTGTCGAAATGTCCCACCGATGCGCTGGCGATGGATTTCGATGCCCAACGGCTTGTGGTGGCGTCTGAGCGTTGTGTAGGATGCGGGATGTGCGAGTACATTTGCCGCACCGTAAACGATCACATCGCCATTAAGATTACACCATTCCGGTCCATGGAACCGGCCTCTCGCTAACACACGTGGTGGAAATGAGCCAACCGATAGTCAGCCAGTTCTTACGGGGATACCGGCCGATTTCTGAAGAGGATGGAGCCGGGAATTTAAATGATCGGTATCAGAGGCAGAAACGGTGCTTGACAAGCTTTTAACCTTTACCTATCATACCCAGGCTTTCGCCAGATGTTTGGCCGCGGATGCCGAAGAATGTCTCACGGCAACGGGTCAAAAGTGAGGAGCATATTCTCATGACGAGTAAGCAGTCCGTAAAAGGTACACAGACCGCCACCGCCGTCATCTCGAATCCTCCGATCAAAGATTCTCCCGCCGTCGAACGAGCACTCAATCGCAGCAAGCTGTACCTGCTGGTCTCCTGGGCTCTGCTCTATCCGGAAGACGACGAGTTCCTCGATTATTTGCAATGCGGCGAATTCGTGGAAGACGGGCGGGCTGCGCTCGACGCCTTGGAAACGGCCCTCGATGGAATGGGAGGCGACCGGGCAAAGCAGAAGCTGGCGTTGATGCGCAGGCAGTTCGACCAAATTGAGAAACTGATCGCCTCCGAGTGCGCGAATTGGCAACTGACCGATTTGCAGGCCGAACATCGCCGGGTGTTCAGCAATGTCATCACGCTCGATTGCCCTCCCTATGAAACGCTCTTCGGCAACGATCACGTCTTCGCGCAATCCCACGTTATGGGTGACATCGCCGGGTTCTACAAGGCCTTCGGCGTCGAGCTTTCGAAAGACATTCACGAGCGGCTCGACCATCTGAGCGTTGAATTCGAGTTCATGCATTTTCTGGCCTACAAAGAATCCTACTCCCGCTGCCATGACAGCGCCGAAAAGACTCAAATTGTCGTCGATGCTCAAAAGAAATTCGTCAAGAACCACATCGGGCGCTGGGTGCCTCTATTCTGCCGGATGCTGGTCAAGAAGGCCGACTCCGGCCTCTTCAAGCATGTGGCAGACATGACCTACGACTGGATGGATTTCGAGGCCGCATTCCTGGGCGTCACGCCGCAGCCGTATTCGGAAGCGGATTATCGTCCTGCGACGTTTAATTCTCCCGAGGGGCAGACGTATGAGTGCGGTGCCCAGGATCAAGGCAACGAATTGAATTTGTTGTTGAACGAAACAGGCGCGCAAGACTTCATGGATCAAAAGCAAAAGGACAAGGAGGAAGGGGGGCCGGTCGGAACCGCCTAAGATCCGTTTCGTGTCCGTGGTCGCTTTTATACAGTTCGTTTGTTGCAGCAATTTTGGGTCAGCCTTTTAATCTTTTAATCAGAGGAGGGCATAGTCCATGAGAGTAGTGCAGACACACAACAAGTCTGTGGTGTTTGGCATTCTTCTCTCTGCCCTGATCGTTGGCATCATGTTGACGATTGGGCAGGTGCCGTTGGCCGTCAGCCAACCGGTGACCATCCCGGCCAAGGCTATCAAGGGACCTATTCCGATGGACGGGGCGAACCCTGTGTGGGAGGCCGTCCCCGGTGTCATCGTCCCGTTGAGCGGCCAGTTGATCACTACACCGATGCACCCGAACATCTCGGTCAAATCGGTGTTCGTGAAGGCCATGTCGAACGGCAAGGAAGTCGGCTTGCGCATCGAGTGGAGCGATCAGACGAAGAACGACACAACGATCGGTCCACAGGACTTCCGTGACCAGGCCGCGATCATGTTCCCCGTCAACACGTCCGGTGCGCCGCCCTTCCAGTGCATGGGCCAATCCGGAGGGACCACCAACATTTGGCGGTGGAACGCGGAGTGGCAAAAGGACATTGGCAAGGATAGCGCAGGCATGTGGGATGTCGATGATCAATACCCCGGCATTTTCTGGGACTACTACTTCGAAGAGCCCGCCGGCGGCGTGACCTATCCGGATCGGATCGGCCGTAGCCTTGGACCCTTCAATCCCGGGATCTGGTCGGGCAACATCCTGTCTGATCCAACACTCCGCGTGAGCTCCGTTGAGGATTTGAACGCCAACGGCTTCAGCACGTTGACCACTCAGGCGCATCAGGACGTCATCGGCAACGGCGTGTGGGAGCCGGCCGGTTCCGTCAAGGGCGGCGGCTATAGCGGCCCGACGTGGCGCGTGGTCGTAAAGCGCACCATGGAAACAGGTGATGCGAACGACACTCAGTTCAAGGCAGGGATGTCCGTGCCCATCGCCTTCGCGGTGTGGGACGGCAACAACATCGAGCGTAACGGCATGAAGGCGCTCTCCACCTGGTTTACGCTCAAGCTTCCGTGAGCTGAACCGGTCTGAGGGACCATTGTTCCATCCCCTCGGGGTGGAGCAGACATCAAATGAAAAGCCCCAGTTCCGAGAACTGGGGCTTTTCTATTTATTGAGGGCGAATTCCTGCCTGGAGAGGGTTGCATTTGAGCGGGGGCGGAGTGTATAAAACTAAGTCCTTATCTTTCGAGATTTATCTTATTTTTCAATTCTCTCGGTAGAGATACGGCATGAAAGTCTCGCTGCTCTTCCCACCGACCTGGCATCCGTCTCAACCCTACCTGAGCTTGCCTTCACTGACAGGGTTCCTCGACAAGGCTGGTGTCACCAATGTGTCGCAGCGCGACCTTGGTATTGAGTTGCTCGACGAAGTCGTCACGAAATCCTATGGCGCCGGGCTGTATCAGGATCTCCTGGAGAAGAAACAAGCGCTTGAGCGAGAGCGGAGCGGCGAAACGGGCCCGGGGAGCGCCGAGCACTTGGCTCGAATTATCGAATCCCTCGATCGGTTTCCCTATCTGATCGACCGCATTGAGCTGGCCAAGGAGACTCTCAGGGGCGAGGGCTTCTATGACATGGAAGCCTATCGAGAAAGCCTCTTTTTGGTCGACAAGTGGCTGGAAATGCTCTCCACGGTCTACTTTCCCACCAGGCTGACGGTCGTCGACAATCAATTCAGCACGTATTCCATTTACTCGTCCAAGGATCTGATGAAGGTCATTCGCGACGAGCAGCAAAATCCGTATATCCGGCTGTTCCGCGAGCGCTTCCTGCCGTCCATCATCGCCGATCGCCCCGAGCTCATCGGGGTGTCCATTACAGCCACGTCTCAGATCATCCCCGGCCTCACCCTTTGCCGGCTGATCAAGGAAGCCGCCTCCGACATCCATCTGACGATCGGCGGCAGCATCTTCACGCGCCTGGTGGACAATCTGCGGCGCTGCCCGAACCTCTTCGACATCACCGACGACATTGTTGTATTCGAAGGCGAAACGGCCTTGCTCGAGCTCGTCAATCAGATGGCTGGAAAGAAGGACTTTAGCCGGGTTCCCAATCTGATCTATCGCCAGAACGGCAAGATCCACGTGAACCAGCCGTTTTACTCGGAGAACGTCAATCAATTGCCGGCGCCCAACTACGACGGCTTTCCGCTGCGCCGCTATCTTTCTCCGGAGCCGGTGTTGCCGGTGCAGTTCTCGCGCGGCTGCTACTACAAAGACTGCGCCTTCTGCGCGCTCACCCTCGACCACCAGAATTTCCGGCAAAAAGACCCGGCCCGCACGATCGAAGAGCTGGAGTGGCTCAAACAGCGCTATGGCGTGCGAAATTTCTTTTTCACCGATGAATGCTTCGCGCTGTCCCCGACGAAGCGACTCTGCCATCAAATGATCGAGCGGCGGCTCGATGTGAACTGGACCTGCGAGATGCGTTTCGAGAAGCACCTGACGCGTGAGCTGCTCACGTCCATGCGGGATGCCGGCTGTCTGAAGATTGTCTTCGGCCTCGAATCGTTCAATCAACGAATCATGGATTTCATGAAGAAAGGGATCCAGCAGGAGTGGGTGCGCCGGATCGCGAGCGACTGTGTCGATCTCGGCATCGCCGTCCATTGCTACATCATCGTCGGCTTTCCGACCGAAAAGGAAGAAGAGGCTCTGGAAACGATGAACTTCATCGTCGAGAACAAGAAGCTGAACGAATCCTACGGATTCTCCTGCCAGCCTTGCCTGTTCGATCTCGAGAAGGAAGCCCCGATCATGAGTGATCCTGGGGGCTATGGCATCAGGCGAATCATGCGGCCGTCAGCGGAAGATCTGAGCCTCGGGTTCTTCTACGAAGTGCAGGAAGGCATGACGCCCGAGCAGGCGGAGCGGCTCTACCAGCACGTGTATGAAAAAATCAGCGAAGTGGTGTGCGAGCTGCCGTTCAACTACTCGATGGCAGACGGGCTTCTCTACATCGCACGCGCCAAGGCGGAAGAGCGAGGCGCGGTTTCGGCCGCGCGGTCATAAACGAAGAACTGGGAACGTTGACCGGTTTTTTTGCCGGTCGGTATAATTCACAACTACCTCGGAGCATGCGTGCCGGCCACCGCAACAACCATTGAACGCCTCACGGGGAAGCTGAGCGATCAGCCGCTGCTCTTCCAGTACACGATCAAGCTCGTGCTGTTGGTGGCCTTTTTGGAGCTGATTCTCTACCGGCTCGTCTCGCGGTTGGGCATGCACCTGAGCAAGCTCGCCGCCGACCATCAGTGGATTGTTCCGACCTTTACGGCCCTCACCGAAGTGGGCCAGTGGATGTTGAACGTCGTCGCCATTCTCTTGTTCCTCGGATTGACGGTGGGCCTGGCCAACCGGCTGTCGGCGCGCGGGTTCACCGGTCTAACCCGCTTCATCGTGCCCTGCATTGCGCTCTTACTCCTGCTGACTATAGGATTTTTGTTCGTGCCGCCGTCCATGCTCGGCTCGGCCATTTACAATACCGTCGCGCTTGTGGCCATCGTGCTGTTGATGAGCGAATACCTGGCGGCGCATCACGACCGGTCGCATCGCCTCCTGGGTGTCACGTATCTGCTGGGGATCGGAGGATGGCTCTACTATCAGATCGTCTCGACTTTCTTCAGCTTCACGGGGACTGTGGCGGCGCCGCCGATGGTCTATGAATCGCACCGCGCCGGTGAAGCCTTTATGGTACTTGCCAGCATTCTGGTGTTCTGGGCCTATGGACGAGGCGTCTCATTCCGCTCGCGCAATCAGCGTCAACGTCATCGCGCAATTTGGTTCTGGGGGACGGCTACCGTGATCTTCTTCGCGATGTTTTTCTTGGACTATTTGCTCAACCGCTACAACCCCGCGATGGCCAACAATGTACGCAAGGCTGCGGATGGCATCGGGTGGATTTTCCAGTTCGGGATGGGATACACCTTCTATCTCCCCTTCGCGCTCTATATGGCGGGCCTCCTCTGCTGGTCTTACACCGTGATCAAGCTTCTGACCATGGGACGGCTGGCGGGCTACGGCTTGGGGCTGATGTTCATCGCGGGCTATGCGCTTCTCTACTCGAATTTGACTCTCATGGTCGTTTTAGGCGTGATGTTGCTGACGATGGACCGTTCTCGGCGCGATGCGTCCGACTCAGTGGCGGACCAGCCGATGATGAGAACGTCCGACTCGTTGGTCGGCGGACATGTGTAATCTTTTGCCATAGGGGCTGTCATGGAAGAAACGACGTCTTCGGAACAGAGCAGGGCCGCGGTCGATCCCGGCGATCAGCCGTTGAACCCGGATGAGGAAATCACCGAACTTGAAAAGCTGCTGGCCGCCGAGCCCGAGGATTTTCAAGCTCGTTGCCGGCTGGGCGAGTTGTATTTCAGCAAGGGCCGATTGGACGACGCCTTGGTCGAAGTGAAGAAATCAATCGAAATGGCGGAGAGCATCCGCGCGGAAATGAACCGCTCGCTCGCCATGTATTACTCGAATCTGGGCACCATCTACGCGACCAAAAATATGGCAGACGAAGCGGAAACCGAGTTCAAGCGCGCGCTGGACGTCTTTCCGCACGACGTCCTGGCGCTCTTCAACCTGGGCCGGCTCTGTGCCGACAAGAAGAAGTACATGGATGCCAAGAGCTATTACGAACGGCTGGTGGAAATCACGCCGGACGATCCGATGGCCTGGTACAATCTCGCTGGCGTCTACGTCGAGCTCGACAATCCGCAGGTGTCGGACTACAACACGATCGATGCGGCGATCCAATGCTATCTCCGCACGCTCGAGCTGGACCCCAAGCACCTGGAAGGTAGCTTCAAGCTGATGGAGCTCGCGCTCAATCACAAGAAGTCGGATTTGGCCATTAAGGTTATGGAGGACGCCGTCGAGCACAACCAAGACGAGCCGCTGGCCTATTACAATCTGATCAGCGTCTACGACAAGTGCAAGATGTTCGAGCAGGCCGAACAGGCACGGCAGCGATTGAAAGAACGCTTTGCCAAACGGAACAAACCGAGCGCATCCTGATTCACCCCTTACCGGAGGAACACACCATGTTTGGGAGTATGGGATTTACAGAGCTGATCCTGATCCTCTTCATCGTTCTGATCATTTTTGGCGCGGGGAAGTTGCCGCAACTTGGAGAGGGACTGGGAAAAGCGATCAAGGGCTTCAAAAAGTCGGTGCATGAAGCGGAAGCCATCGAAGCGGAGGCCGAAGCCGCGGCGCAGCAGCAGATGGCGTCTCAGCCGTCGATTCAGGCGCCCCAGCCGACCGTGGAGCAATCGACTGCAGCCGCGCAGCCCGCGTCCCGCGCCTGAGCGTCACGAGGGATCGAGACGCCATGGACACGGAACTTCAGCTCGCAGTCGGCTACATCGAGACCTTTGCGGGGAACGGCAAGGCGCGCAGCACCGGAGACGGTAAACGCGCCGTCAAGGCCGGCATTCCGTTGCCGCACCACGTTGCGCTCGATAAAAACGAGCGCTGGCTGTACTACGCCGAATCCGGCTCCGACCGCATTCGCCGCATTGATCTTCACGATGGCACGTTGCACAATTTTGCCGGGATCGGCGAGACCTGCTACAGCGGTGACGACGGGCCCTGCGGCGAAGCCGGCCTCTATCTTCCGCTAGACGTCGCATTCGATTCTCACAACAATCTATATATCTGCGACTCCGGCAGCAACCGCATCCGCAAAGTCGATTGCGATACGGGAGTCATCACGACGGTCGTTGGCACCGGGCAGCATGGCTTCAATGGCGATGGCCCAGCCCTCGAGGTCAATCTCACGTGGCCTGCGGCGATGGCCTTCGACAAAGACGACGTGCTCTACATTGCCGACACGCAGGCTCATAAGATCCGCTGCTACGATCCCCGCACCGGCCTCGTAACGACCATCGCGGGCGCCTGGTCCACCGAGGACGATGCGCGCGAGCAGCCCCTTGTGGCCCGCAATCTCGTCGTCCTTTCGGGTGACGCCATCGGCATCGACTTCAGCGACGATCACGGCTGGCTCATGCCGGTCTGCTCGGACGGCCTGGATCTATCGATGTATCTGGATGACGGGAAACCGGCGATGGAGGCCCGCCTCTACGACATCGTCGGCATCGCCGTGGATGGCAAGGGCGATGTGGTGATGGTGGACAAGGGCAGCAACCGCGTGCGCAAGATCGATCGGACGACGGGCATCATTTCCACGGTCGCCGGCGTGTGCCGCTTCGGCTACGACGGTGACAATAAGCCGGCCGCCCGCGCGATGCTCCACGCGCCGGAGGCCGTAGTCTTCGACGCCCAAGCCAATCTGTACATCTCGGATACGATGAATCACCGGGTGCGCCGCGTCGATGCGGCGACCGGCCTCATCACGACCGTGGCGGGGAACGGCGATAGCGGCTACGAAGACAAGAACATGGGCGGCTGCGGCGCGGCGCGGTTCGTCGCCAAGGAATCCGCCGGCACGCTCAAGCATGGAGACGGCCTCCTGGGCATCGAGGCGGTCGTCAATTCGCCCGTTGGGCTGGCATTGGATTCGGTCGGACACCTCTACATCTGCGAGCGCGGCGAGAACAAGATCCGGCGCGTGCGTCTTTGGTAGAAACCCGAATCCGCTTCAATTGGTCGCTCAGATGTTTTGTGGTATGGTGACATCGGCGGCCGCCGCTGTGTCTTCAAATAGCCGGCTCTCGACTTGATCAATCAGGACATGAGCATGCTGCGCAAGACGACCAAACCGCCTCCCCGTTCTCTGCTTCTTCTCTTTTTCTTGATCCTCGTGTCGGCAGCGGTGCTTGGCGGGATGGGCATTCCGCTCGTGAGTTCCGAAGGCATGGTCATCCGCGCCCATCTGATCGAAGGGGAGTTGCCCACGACTCCAGAAGATCCCACGTGGGCCAAGGTTGCCCCGATGACGCTGCCCTTGAGCGGGCAGGTCATCACCAGGCCCGTCTGGCCGGAGCCGACCGCTCGCGCGCTCACCGTCCGCTCCGTTCACAATGGCACCGAGATCGCGTTTCTCCTGGAATGGCAGGACAACACGAAGAACGACCGCTTGACTCCGGGCACGTTTCGCGACGGCGTCGCCATCGGCCTGCCGCTCGGCGATGCGCCGGCCTTTTTCTGCATGGGCCAGCTCGACCACTACATCAACATCTGGCACTGGAAGGCCGACTGGCAGAGCGACATCGACCGGCGGGCGGCACGCAGCGGTGAACGGCAGCGGGAAGGTGTGCGGACCTTCGAAGTCATCCCGCGCCGCGTGTCTTCGGTGGAAGATCTGATCGGCGGCGGATTCAGCACGCTCACGACGAAAGAAAAGCAGGGGCGGGTGCAGGGCAAGGCGACCTGGAAGGACGGGGTCTGGCACGTGGTCATGCGCCGGCCGCTCGGAAGCGAAGAGCAGGAGAACGAAGCCAAACTGGTCCCGGGCCGCGTGCAAACGGTCGCGTTCGCCGTCTGGAACGGAGAGAACAAGGAACGCAACGGTCAAAAAGCCGTGGCGCCCTGGTTCCAGTTGGTCATCGATCCGATTGCGAAAATCTAAGTTTCATGGTGTGATGAACGCAGGATCATCGCACGGGTGATCGGGCAATCACGAGGCGCCAACGTTGGAGGAGTATCGCACCAGTCGCGTGGACGGCCGGGGAAGGACCCTTCTCGTGTGTGCGGGTATGCTGAGCGCTGTGCTCATCGGCCCGGCGCCTGGCACCATGCTCGGTCCATTGCACGGATGGGCCGCGAGTGATGGGGCTGCCGACGGCATGACCGTGGATGAGGCGGCCAAGCTCGGCGAGGATTTCGGCGTCGTGGTCGGCGAAGTAGACGAGGAGATCCGGAAGGAGCTGAAACTGCAGCGCGCGCAGGGGGTGGCGGTGTTTGAAGTTATCGGCAGTTCACGCGCCGACTTCGCGGGGATCAAAGTCCGATCGGTCATCAAGGAAATCGACAAGCATGAGGTCAGAAACATGATCGATTTCGGACGTCACATCAAGAAGGCCATGAACGAATGCAACTTCACGGTCGGCACCTATGAGCCGGCTGATCCGGGCGATCCGGTCGGGTGGGGCGTGAACTTTCACTTTGTCGGCTGCAAACGGGACTAGGATGTTGAAAACGCCCGTCAGCTTTGTTCTCGCATCGCTTAGAGGCTCAACGTACCAGACAACGTACGCCTCGCCTCTTCGCTCGCTGCGGCCTCGCTGCACGGACGTTTTGAACATCCTAGTAGCCTCATAGAGCATTACTTAATGCTGACGAAGTCACGCATAGCTGCTGCCTTCATCGCCGTCATACTGCTTGTTCTGTCCGCTGTCTATCAAGAGCGGGCGGTAGCGCAGAGGGCCGACGGGCAGTCGCCGAACGGCCAGAAGCCGGAAAAGTGGGTGGATGAGATCGAGCAGGTGTTCATTCGCTCGGAGGAATGCAAGCAGTGTCATGACCGGCACTATGAAGAATGGAAAGGCGCCCGTGAA